>JANNXL010000264.1:0-16488 GCA_031409575.1 Hyphomicrobium sp. | reverse complement strand
CGGATGGTGCGGCCGGCCGCACGATCTGCTCGGCGGGCACATAACTGCTGCGCAGACGCTCGCGGCTTTGTTCCATCGGATCATAGGTATAAGGATTGCGTGCCATTGGGGGCATGACCTCCGCGTAGGTATTGATGGGCCTTGCACCCAAGTTTCGTTGAAAAAGCTGCAAGCCAGGCAATTCCGGCATGGTTTCGAGCATGACGTGCAAAAGATCTTCGACGCTTGCCGGAGCATTGCGCCGTGCCGCCAGACCTGCGGCCATACGTAAGACGTCTTCAAGTTCGTCGGAGCGGCGCGGAGCGGCGCGGCCATTGCCTAGCCCGACAGGAATTTCGCTCGCAATCACGGTTGCGCTGTCACGGCGCAATTGGCCAACGCGTAACCCGTAAGCTTCAAGCACATCGGCAGCAAGATCAACGCGAGTGAGCGCATGCAGAAGGTGTTCGAGACGCACTTCACTTGAGCGATGGGCCAACGCCACATCGAACGCGTGATTGGAACACGCCAGCACAACATCATCGACCCATATCGGACCCGTTCGCCCAACGCCCTGCTGCAGTATCGGCCGTACGCGTTGCGGTTCAAGTGCTGCTCCGCCAAGCGCATCCGGCGTCACGGCCGTCCACGTTTGCGGCGTTCTGAGATCCAGGTCCTCGCCCCGGTAGCCCATCGTCAGTCTCTCCATGGTGCACGTTTGGTGTACGCGTCTCTTATTCGCCGTCGCCTCCAGCCAGCCAAAGGCTCAGGTCACTCAGGTTTCTTTGTGAACGGTTTGAGGACCGCTGAGCTTGCAGCATTCTGGTCGCAGACTAATCCCTTCCCGGCCCAGCGGCGAGTCGCCCCCGGTGCACGCTTAGCTTGGTCGATGTGTCATAATAAACTTCATACAATCAAATTGTTAAAGAAGTTTTCTTAATTCTGAATCTTGCTTACTAGCCGCTTTGGGTTTGGGATCATTGAGATTTGACTGCATCTCCTGCATCTCCAATAGGCTATCTGGAGCGGGCTGCAAGAGTTCCAAAACGCCGTCAGCCGAACCCGGCCGGCAATCAAGCCAAAGATTGAAATTCTCCGGTGGCAAGATGACTGGCATCCGGTCGTGCAGCGTGGCCATGGGCTGATTGGGCTCACAGGTCAGAATGGCCATGGTCTCGATTTCACTGCCGTCCGCTCCAAGCCAGTGCTCAAAAATACCGGCCATCGCCATCAGTCCCCCGGCCTTGGGGCGGACGAAAAACGGCCGCTTCGAGCCCTTGTCTCCTGTCCACTCATAGAAGCCGTCAGCCGGAATGAGGCAGCGTTTGTGCCGGATCGCGCCCCGAAACGACGGTTTTTCGGTGATTGTTTCAGACCGGGCATTGATGAGCGTTGAAAACTCACGCGGATCTTTTACCCAAGGCGGCAGCAACCCCCAACGCACGAGTGCCAACTCACGATCGCCACCCTGGCCATTGCGCACGATCGCCACGGGCTGGGTCGGAGCAATATTGGGGCGCGGCGGAAAATCATGGCCGCCTTTGTGCGAAAAGTAGGCCCTGACCGCTTCATGCGGAGACGTGAGACTGTAACGCGAGCACATAGTCGTCTCTTTGCTTTGTTGCTTTATGCGTCCAAACTGCCCTCCGGGCAACCAGCCGGGACGCGCGGTAATTTCTTGGCGCGAACAATCCGAGGAGGACAAAGCAAAAAACCTACTCGACTTGTCTTTCATTTGCCGCGAAAAGCGGGCTCTTGTCGAGACATGCTGATTACAGTAGTGCAGGACCTGGGATTGAAAAGCACAACTGCATCGAGGCAGACGATCCAGAAGCTCAGCGCTAGGCGCTGGCGGAGCGTAATTGCCGTGATTTTGGTGTCCGCAATCACAGCCATCGCGCCCGCAATCGCGGCGCCTGAGACAAAACCCTATGATGAGCGTCTGATGCGGCTGGCGGAACTGCTTGGAGCCGTCCATTATTTGCGCGAACTCTGCAGCGCTAACGATGGCCAGTTGTGGCGCGAGCGGATGCAAGAGCTGCTGGAGGCAGAAGGCACTTCGGCTCTGCGCCGGGCAAAACTGTCGCGCGTATTCAATCAGGGGTATCGCAGCTACAGCCGTACCTACCTTTCGTGCACGCCATCAGCACAAACGACGATCACGCGCTTCCTGACCGAGGGGGCGCAGCTGTCGGACGGCCTCGTCAACTCATCTCCGTAGTCTTTTGCTTGGCGCGTCCCGACTCCGCTTTGCGGAGCCGGCCGGGACGCGCGCCACTCAAACTCCATTTACCGTGAATTGTCGCTGGGGCACCTTTGTGGTTGGAGCCATGTTACGCCACCTCCATTGGAACCGCACTGCGCGCCTTAGGGGTGAGGCCAGCGCATCTCATAAAACGGAGTTGGGGGACGATGCCGATTTTTGATTTCAACGATGGCGATGAGAACAGCGTCCGGGCGTTAAACCTGATCTTGGAAGCCTGGGACCAAGGTGCCGAAAGCGGCGTAAAGCCCGAGCAGATGGCCTACGCCGCGCTATTTACAGCGCTCACTGACTTGGTAGCGCTGTTTGGCGAAGACGCTGTCCTGAAATTAGCGCGTGGCCTGGAGGCACGTGTTGAACAGGGAGAATTCACGCTCGATCGCGCCCGGCATTGAACCGGTCACAACTTACCAGCTCAATCTAAAACAATAACCGGTTCTTCAAAATCATTTCTGCGACCAGCACGACACCGAACGCTCCGAGTAAGGCCCCTGCCACCTGATTGATGATCTTGAAACGCGCGGCTGTAATGCGATGGCGCACGCGTCCGATCATGTTCGATAAAAAAATCCACCACGACAAGCTGCCTGCCATGATGGCCGAAACCATCACGAGGCTGTCGATATAGCCATCCACTTCGACAAACGTGCTCACGCCGCCGAAAATCGCGAACAGCCCCAGTACCGCGCCGGGATTGGTAATGGTGAAGAAAAAAGTTTGCGGAATATCCCAAACGAAGTCTTTGAGTGAGGCTGCTTCTTCAGCTCCGGGAACAGGCATTACCAGCCGCGGCTTGGTGACAAATAGCTTCACACCAAAGGCAAGCAACGCAACGCCGCCAACAATCTGAATAATAGTGCGATGGTTTTGTACAGCACCGGTGACGGCCCCAACGCCGAGACTTGCAAACAGCGCGATCAACCCATCGCCGAGAACGGAACCGAGACCTGCAGCGATACCGCCCCAAAAACCGCGTTCAATGGCACGCTGAATACATAAGATATTGACCGGCCCAACGGGGGCCGCAACCAGCACACCGATGATGAGCCCGATTGGAATGATGAGTGGGTTGGGGATATAGTCCAAATCATGCTCCAAGATGGCTGCGGAAACACACCAGCCGCCAAAACCAGCACCCGAGCTGACACACATCCCACCCCGCTGCCTTATGTGCCTTGGCGATACCACCACGGACCATGACACTCGAAGACCACTTGAGATGCCGATGACAAGAAAAGAAGCCGCCCACGTAGTCTCAGTCCTAGTGGCGGCGCTGGCGCTTGTCCATTGTATCCACAGGTTTTCCGGCACGCAGGTGTTGGCAGCCGATAAGCCCGCCTCGAACCCGCCCGTGAACATGGCTATTGCCGCGCCGGTGGCTGAAGCGCCGCTGCCGTCACATGTCTATGAAATGCGCGAGATGATTATGACGGCAGTTCGCTCCGGGCGCATTGAGGACCTGACCACCGCCATTGACTGGAATGAGATGCCGCCCGAGTTGGGCGCCGCCATTGGCGCCGATCCAATCGATCACTTGCGCAAACTTTCAGCAGATGGCGCTGGCCGCGAAATTCTCGCTGTACTTGATAACCTCTTGCAATCAGCACCTGCGGTTTTGCCGATCGGCCTCGATGCGGAAAACAACAGTGTGTACGTTTGGCCGGCTGTCTCTGAGGCAAAGCTCGATCAATTAACACCGGCCCAGGAAGTCGCGCTCTACCGCCTGATGCCTGTTGTGCAAGCAAAAGCCCTGCAGGCGGCCAAAAAATGGACATGGTGGCGGCTCGCGATCGCTGCAGACGGGACTTGGCTGACATTCATGAAAGGCGAGTAAAGTCTTCAATTTCAATAAGCTAAATTATTCAGCTTCCGACTATAAGTGCGGCTGTGCGCCCCGCATGGGTTGAAGTTTGAAACTCTGGTTCGTAACTGACGTTCTCTTGCCGTTGCGTTTGCAAGTGCGCTTAGAACGATTGAAGAGGGTTGTTTGATATGAAGTTGCGTATGTGCGTGGGGCTGCTGGCTGTATTCGCCATGGCATCGCCAGCGGTCGCCGATGGACTCAGCCCATGGGGCGTTTGGAGCGATGGCTCCCAATTGAAAAAGTCCCAGGCGAAAGCCACGACTTTTGTGCCGCCGCCTGGAGCGAGCAACTTGGGAATGATGCCGCCAACGGCGACTCTCAATCCGTTGAAGCCAAACGGACCCTCCAAGCCCGTAGATCTAGCACAAGGCGGCGCACGTCCGTCGATCTCTGCGAAGACACCGGCCATCGTGGCGCTTGATGTCGACTACGCGCCGGGCGAAGTGATCATCGATACATCCAGCCGCACGCTGTATTTCATGGTCTCTAGCAAGCAGGCCTACGCTTATCCGATTGCTGTCGGCAAGGCAGGGTTTGCCTGGACCGGTACGGAAACGGTTTCCAAGATTGTTGACTGGCCAGATTGGATGCCACCGGAAGAAATGCGGCAGCGCAAGCCATTCCTGCCCATCAAGATGACGGGCGGCGTGAACAATCCGCTTGGTGCAAAGGCTATTTATCTCGGCAATTCGCTCTATCGCATCCACGGCACCAACGACGGCAACTCAATCGGCACCGCGGCGTCTTCAGGCTGCTTCCGGATGCACAACGCGCACGTCGTACATTTGGCCAGCCTAGTCGACGCAGGCACGAAAGTGCACGTCCTGAAACGCTTGCCGAAGACAGCAAGGACGCAAAGCATCTAACGTGAATATAATTCTGCAATACAAAAAGGCTGCCAGGAGAGCCCCTTGGTAGCCTTTTTTTAGCCCTGCACCAGCGTATAGAGCGCCGCGTGCAACAACGGCGAATGGCCGGGGAAAATGTTGATGCCGAGCGCGGACTTCACGAGGTAAATTAAAACAACGGTGATCGTTAGCACCATCACCGCCGCTGCTGCAGAGCCCAGACCACGAACTGCCGTTTTCACTTTGTCCAACCTGACAACGGAAATCGAAGCATCAAAACGGGCGGCGGCAAGCATGGGGGGATCTCGGTATGAGTGGATTGCTCGCCCTTAAGCCAGCAATCCCCATGCCAGCCCAACGCTTGCCGATACAGGCAATCGGCCAGGTACGCAGATCCTGTCGATATCCTATATTTGAACTTGTGCAAGGGCTTGAAATTGCCACGCTATTCTCATTTGCACAGCGGTCCGCAGGCTCAGGGTTCTCAAAGTCACAGGGCGCAGTTGTGGAGGGTGCGTTAAAAGCGTCATATCGGGACTGGATCAGGGCGTCCGACTCCGCTAGGTCTATCGCCTGACCAGACGAAACGGCACACTGTCATCGGTTGACACAGCCGCCTCCGGCCGTCCGGCGCCACATCGCGCCTGGCGAACCGCGACAGCAACGTCGCGACACAAAAGAGGTCAGAACATGAGCACCGCGATATCGCTGGAACTGCTGGCCTTCAACTTGAAGCTGCTCGGGCGGCAGCGACGCAAAACACTTTTGATTAGCGCAGGTGAGGCACGTGACAAAAAACGGATGCTGCCTGCTATCCGCCGCATCATGACGCTCGATGTCGATCTCTACGCCACACCTGGCACGCATCGCTTTTTCCAAGAGCACGGCGTCAAGAGCACCGAGATCCATAAAATCACCGACAGCCGCTCGCCGAACATTCTCTCGTTTCTCAAAGCCAACCGCTTCGACCTCGTCATCAACGTCCTGACCGGTGACGAAGACTACGACGAAAGCTCAGACGCCAAGCTCATCCGCAAGCTCTCGATCGAAAACGGCATCCCGCTGATCACCGACAGCGATGTCGGCATCGCGACACTGGAACAGATCATCGTCGATAGTGAGCGCGGCACCTACCGCTACAAGCTCGCCGACGACAGCGAACCGTGGAACCTGCGGCTTCACTTTCTGCAAGCAGCAGAGCGCATGGGCGGGCTGGCCAACCATCACGCCCATTTTGACAAGGCCTACCTGATCACGACCGAGAACTTGCGGTTGTCGCAGGTCGACATGCAGAAGAAGTGGGAACTCTATAAGTACCTCAAGGAAAACTACACCCACGACGACCTGATCGAGCGTATCAGCCGGGGTGTCGAAGCCATGATCGCGCAAGGTGTCACCTACTGCCGCACGATGGTCGATGCCGACAGCACCGTGGGTCTGCTGCCCATCAAGGCGGCACTCGACGTGAAGAAGCGCTATGCTGACCGCATCAAATTCGAAGTTGGCGTGCAGCCCTTACAGGGCGTGCTCGATCCGGCCTCGTTTGCGCAATATGCCGAGGCCTGCGAATTAGCCGACTATTGCGGCGGCTTGCCTTCGCGCGACCGCCCCACGCCCGAAAAGCACCTCGACGTAGTCCTGCAACTCGCCAAGAAACTCGGCAAGCCGATCGATGTACACATCGACCAGGAAAACAATCCTCTCGAAAACGAGACCGAGCTTCTCGCCCGCAAGACCATTGAGCACGGCATGCAGGGCCGCGTCTTTGGCGTGCATGCCATCTCGCTTTCGGCCAAGGACGAGCGCGAGCAGGACCGCATTATTGAGTTGGTCAAAGAAGCCGACCTCGGCATCATTATCTGCCCGTCAGCGGCGCTCTCGATGAAGCAATTGCCAATGATGGGCCCGCTGCATAATTCGATTGCCCCATATGAAAAGCTGCGCAAAGCAGGCGTGCGGTGCTATCTGGGCATCGACAACATCCATGACCTGTTCATGCCCATGGTCGACGGCGACATCTGGACTGAATGCCGGATGTTGATGGAAGCTTGCCGCTTCTATGACATCGACGCCGTGGCTGAGTGGGCCTGCACCAAGCCGATCGGCTGGACAGCGGCAAAGGCCGAACAACCAGCAGCACGCAAACGCGTGGCGTAGCTGTAGTGAAGGTCGTAGCCTAGTGAGGAGCGTGCCGGGTGAGTGGAAACTTTTGCGCTCAACTCGAGGATCGCGGTGTGGTTTCCGTAACGGGGCCTGATGCCAAGAAACTGTTGCAAGGCATCATCACCAACGACATGGACGTGCTGGACAACCAGGACGCGCTGTTCACCGGCTTGCTCTCGCCACAAGGCAAGATCTTGTTTGAGTTCTTTGTCGCGAAGGCTCGCGACGGCTACGCGATCGATGTCGCAAAAGATCAGGCAATAGCCCTCAGCAAGCGTTTGTCGATGTACAAGCTGCGCGCCGACGTTCACATCTCCAATATCAGCGAAACAACCGTTGTTCTGGCGTGCTGGGGCGACAGCCCCTGCTGCTTCGACGGCTTGGCTGACACAGTTATCATCACAGATCCGCGCTTGGCCGCCATGGGGCTGCGTATCATCGCCCCGGCACGGATCGGCTCAAGCATTGCGCAGACGGCGACGGGGCTTGATGCTTCGGAAAACGATTATGCCAGGCACCGCATTGGCCTTGGCGTGCCCGAAGGCGGCAAGGACTATGCCTTTGGCGATGCCTTTGCCCATGAAGCCCTTTTCGATCAGCTCCACGGCGTATCGTTCAGCAAAGGATGCTTTGTCGGCCAGGAAATCGTGTCGCGCATGGAGCATCGCGGCACGGCACGCAAACGTATTGTGCCGGTCGAAGCAGACGCGCCGCTGCCCGCGACTGGCACTGATATCAAGGCCGGAGTTGTTATCGTCGGCTCGCTCGGCTCGGTATCCGCCAAGCGCGGTCTTGCGATGCTGCGGCTGGATCGCGTTTCAGAATTTGCAGCCAAGGGTGTGCCGCTCATGGCGGGCAATGCCGCTCTTCGCGTCTCGATCCCGGCCTGGGCTGCGTTTTCCCTTCCGGCTTATGATACTCAAACAGGGACCGCATGACCGCCGCGGCAAAGCCAGCCATTTCGCGCTGCCCGTGGGTTGGGTTCACCGATCCCGAATACATTCGCTATCACGATGAAGAATGGGGCGTACCGGTCAAAGACGACGGGCTCTTATTCGAGAAAGTAATCCTTGAAGGCTTCCAGTCCGGCTTGTCGTGGCTCACCATTTTGAAGAAGCGCGAGAACTTCCGCATGGCCTTCGATGGCTTTAACGCCGAAAAAATTGCCCGTTACGGCGACCGGGACGTGGCCCGCTTGATGAACGACACCGGCATTATTCGTAATCGTCTGAAAGTGGAAGCCGCCATCACAAATGCCCGCGCCTTCCTTAAGCTGTCTGAGCAGCAAACTTATGCCAGCTTCCTGTGGGGCTTTGTCGATGGCAAGCCGGTCATCCATCAGCGCGCTGGCATCAAAGATGTTCCGGCGGAGACCGAGCTTTCAAGGCGCATCTCCAAAGAACTGAAAGCGCGCGGCTTCAAGTTCGTTGGCCCGACCACGCTTTACGCCAACATGCAGTCGATCGGCATGGTCAACGACCACCTCGTCTCCTGCCACCGCCATGGCACGTGCGCCAAGTTACAGCGCGCGTTTAAGGTGTGATATTGACGTTGGCCCCGCTTCCATCGCAAACATCCGCCGCATGATCGGTATTTTTGATTCAGGGCTGGGCGGATTGACAGTGCTGCGCGCGCTGCACGAACGCTTTCCCAGCGCCGCCTTTACCTACCTGGGCGACCACGCGCACGTACCGTATGGTGATCGCTCCTCGGAAGAGATTGTTGAATTGACGATAGCGGCCACCGCGGCCTTATTCGAACGCGGCTGCAAACTGGTTCTGCTTGGCTGCAACACGGCAACCGCTGTTGCCGCTCGCCGCCTGCAGCAAGAGTGGCTCCCATCGAGCGGCTGGAAAGAAAAGGGCTACAACGTGCTCGGCATCGTTGCCCCGACCGTGGAGGCCGCAACGCAAACACCCTGGGCTGTCACGACCCCGCAATATCCGCAAAAGTTTTTGACCGACCGCATCGCCGTGTTCGGCACCACGCGCACGATTGCCTCGAACGTGTATTTGGAAGAAATCCGCAAGCGCTGCCCGAAGGTGCAGGTGATCCAGCAGGTGTGCTCGGAACTGGCCGGTGCCATAGAGAATCAGGCGCCGGTTGAAGTGCTCCAACGCCTCGTCAAAGAAGGCATCGATGGCGTGATGGCACAATCCCAGGGGCTGCCTCCACACCGCGCCATTCTCGGCTGCACGCACTTTCCATTGGTCGAAGACATCTTTCGCGCGCAGTTGCCGCCAGCGACGCGCATTCTTTCACAGCCCGAAATCGTGGCCGACAGCCTGGAAGACTATCTCGCGCGCCGCCCGCATCTGACGCCGCACGGCGAAACCCCAACCTTAATCCTTCTAACCACCGGGTTTCCGGCCACCGTTACAGCCGCCGCAAGGGTATTTTGGGCCGATGCCGGACCTTTTCAGAGCCTTAAATAAGCAATGGGCTACCCCCGGCACCCGAAAATCATGCTAATATGCGTTACAAACCCGCACCGGCGGCCTTTCCAGTGGAGGCGCACTTTGACACGGATTGTCACCATCTTAACCGGCGCGCTGTTGGCGCTGACGATGTCCTCAATACCCGAGGCGCAGGCCTGCATCTCGTGCAGCTACACACCTGAAGTGGCTGGTTCGCCCGCCAAGGCAGCACCTCAGAAGCGCGCTGTCAAACCGGCCGCCCGGCCTCAGGCCAAGCAATCGAACCGGGTTGAACGAGAGGCTCGCCCCAAATCGAATAGGGGTGACGACGAAAACAAAGTGGCACGAAAGCCTGAGCCAAAAGCACACGAGACGGTTGAGCAGGAAAAATCCGTCGCTGAACCGGCGACAAAGGTTGAGCCGGCGAAGACGGCAGAACCTGAAAAACCATCTGAATCCACTGTCACTGAAACCACAGAAGCCCAGTCGGCAACCCAACAGCCGGCCACTACAGCCTCACGCGCGCTCAGCGAAGCCGATGCCGCACTGGCTGCCCGGAACGACCAGCCCCAGACGCCTAGGTCGTGCAAAAAGTATCTGCCCGATGCAAGGATGACGATTACCGTGCCCTGCGAGTAGGAAGAGCCACCTCTCTCTGCCTCTGGCCGCGCGTTGGGGGATCAATTGACTTGGCAGTTGGCCTCGTACTGGCCGCAAGCTTTGTTGTTGCCTTGACTGCACTGCGCCTGCCAGGATTTGCAGCCGGTCTTCTTCCACGGCGCCACCTCGAAGCCTTGCTTGTCTTGCTTCCACTGGCATTTGCCGTTTTTCATCGTGTAGTTCTTAGTGCAGTAGCAATCCCCCTCGGGACTGCGATAGGCGTTACTGCCGCAGTTCTGCTGGAGCACGCACTCACCTTTGCTGAGCTTGTAGTTCTTGCCGCAAACTAAGGGCTTCTTCTTCTGCTCCTGCTTTTCCGGTTCCCGATAGGTTTGCTTCTTCTTGGGTTCGTATTCTGTTGGCTTGCGCTGTGCCGCCGGCTCGGTTTGCGGCCGGCCGTCAGCAGCCAGCCTCACGAGTTCAACCGTGGCAGGCACTGAGGCCGGCATGAAGATCTGCAGGCAGTCACCAGGGCCAGTCGAGATCATCCACGGATGCGTGACGAAGGTGTCGAGCGTCAACCGTGCACCCGCGTCAAGGCCGCCGTAGTCCTTGACGCCGCCCTTGAAGTCGATCCACTGAATTGAGCGGTACATGCCGGAACTGTTGACGAAGGTGATCTTTGTAGGAACGTCCGAGTTCACAGAGTGCACTGTGTTGCGATCAGCACATGATAGCTCTTCGGCATTGCCGCCTGCAGCCTGTGGCGCGGTAGATGCGGCAGCCGGGCCGGCCGTCAGCTTCTTGAGATACGCACGCGCCAGATCCGCATGGAAGCCCGTCGGATAATTGGCAAGGAAAGCGTTCCAGGCCTCCGCCGTGCCAAGCTCTTTGGTGCTGTTGAAAGCGGCTTCCCCATCAGCGGAGTTGTCATCCTTAGGTCCCGCGGCAGCGTCCCCTGCAAAGACCATCAGGGCCGGCAATGACAATGAGATCAGCGCAGTACAGACAAACGACAGAACGAGGCCTCTGCGCAGCACCATAGCGAAACCTTTTTGCAAATTTGGATTTGGATAACGGAACGACACTAAGGATGCTGACGAGTTCTGGCAATGAAAACGTGTTTCGCTGGACTAAAAAACTCCACGCGCCTGCTGCCTTTCGTCAACTTCCATCTGCATTCGTATGGCTTCTGCGGCTTGCGAGCGCTGCTCCAAAAAAGTTTGCGTTTACCCCTTTCATCCAATCTTTTTCTCCGCAGGGCGGCAGGCGGTTCAGCCTGCCAATTCGAGCTCCTTCGCATCATTTTTACATGGTTGATAAAAAATTAAGGCCTGTTTCACTGGGAACAGCACGGATCATCCAATTGCGGCAAATTTCTATTCACGGACGAGACATCAAACACTCTCGAACGGGACAACAACAGATCAACCAACTTAATATTAGGAGTGACTCACATGTACTTCAAAACTGGCGCTGCACTTCTCGTGGCAGCTTTCTCGATGACGGCAATGGAAACTTCGGCTCATGCTTTCGGCAAACGTCTGTCCGCTAATGGCGGCAACGGCGGCGGCCTCAACTTTGTTGTGGGCAGCGGCAACACGGTTGGCAACGGCGGCAACGGCGGCACCATCCTTTCGCGCAGCCGCTCGGGCGGTCTGGCTGGCTTGCTGGGCGGACGGAGCACTTCGGCCAACGGCGGCGACGGAGGCAACTTGAACCTCGTCATTGGCAACAACAACCGCGTTGGCAATGGTGGCCGCGGCGGCAACATCCTCGACATCGACGACTAGGGTGGACCGGAGACCTCCCCCGGATGCTGAGCATACCGGGGGAGCCTACCGTTCTCAATTGTGCGGTATTCCTAGCAACTTTATTCAACGAGGATAGCGATATGTATAAGAAATCAATTGCAGCACTGATGCTGACGCTACTCGCCGCAACAGCAGCACAGGCAGAACCGCAAGTACCCAAGAATTTGGATAAATTGGTCGAGGCTAGAGACAAGACGGCCAAGATCTGGTCTGAGCTTTTTGACGGTAAAGACATGAAAGCCACAAAAAACATCGATTCTATCTTCGAGAAGATCTTCGGAACCGCTGGCAATGACGACAGCGGCGATGAAGACGATGATGACGGTGACACGGCATCAGCAGGCGAACCCTGCGTTTCGGCCGCTGACGGCAAGCCCGGGGCAAACAACAACGCTCCTGGCAGCAGCAATGGCGGCAAAGGCGGCACTGTCATTATTGACGGTAAGCCGGCTTCCGGTGACTGCTACAGTGCCAACGGCGGCAACGGCGGTTCCAACAACTATAGCTGGGGCAAGAATAACATCGTCGGCGGCAATGGCGGAGATGGAGGCAAGATCATCTCGCGTTGAGGTCAGTACATTGGAAATACTGTGTCATGTGCGGTGCGGCAGCGGACGCTGTAGCGGTCTAACTCAAGACAGCTGCATCGTAAGGCTTCTGCACCGCTCCATTTGCGTTTAACTGGACGCGTCCGCCAACACCAACCCATCCAAAAATCCAGTTAGGTCATCCGTGGCATGGTGGATGTGGTCGGGCAGCGCTGTCCACCTTTTCATTTTTTCCTGGATCGGATGATCCATGTAAGTCGAGCGAATGAGAACTGTCGCCATGCCAAGTGCGTGGGGCACTTCCAAGTTCTGCGGCATATCCTCGAACATGGCGGCTTGCTGCGGTTCAAATCCATGCCGCGCAACCATGCCTTCGAATGCGGCGGCGGCTGGCTTGGGAACAAAGCCGCACGCCGTGATGTCGCAAATATCTTCAAATAGATCCAGCAGACCTAACTTTCCGGCGACGCCTTCGGCATGCTTGCGCGAGCCGTTTGTAAAAATGATCCGCCGCCCTGGCAGGCGCGAAATGGCGGTGCGCAACTCCGGCACGTCGGGCAGAACGCTCAGATCGATGTCGTGCACAAAGTCGAGAAACGGCTCGGGTGCCATTTTATGAACTTGCATCAGTCCCGACAGGGTTGTTCCGAATTGCCGGTAGTAGCTTTTTTGCAGGTGGCGCGCGTAGGGATAAGGCACACCCAGCGCTTTGGAGATGTAGTCGCCCATGCGCTGATCGACTTGGGCGAATAAATTGCATTCTGCCGGATAGAGCGTGTTGTCGAGGTCGAAGATCCAGACTTTCGAGGCCTCGATAGGCGCACGCCGCAACGGAGCCATTTCGCTTGCCACCGGAGAAGAACCTACCAAAACTAAACAGCCTTCTTCTTTGCTTTGCGCTGGCCAACGAGCGTGCCGACACCATGATCGGTTAGCAGTTCAAGCAGCACGGAGTGCGCGACGCGGCCGTTGATGATGACGACGGCCTCAACGCCAGCTTCCACCACTTCGATGCAGCCTTCAATCTTGGGGATCATGCCGCCAGTGATGGTGCCGTCGCGAATGAGCCCGCGCGCTTCATCAACCGACAATTCCTGCACGAGCTTGCCGGATTTATCGAGAACGCCTTCGACGTCCGTCAGCAGCAACAGTCTTTTGGCCTTCATACGAGCAGCGAGAGCCGAGGCAAAACTGTCGGCATTGATGTTGAGCGTCTGCCCGTCGCGCGTCACGCCAATCGGCGCGATGACGGGTATGAGGTCCGACTTGGATATGACGTCGACGATGTGCGGGTTCACTTCCAGCGGGTCGCCGACAAAACCAATGTCGACAGGCTTCATGACGTTGGTTTCAGGATCAGGCATTTCGGTGATCTTTTTTGCGATCATCAAGTTGGCGTCTTTGCCGCAAATGCCTACGGCCTTGCCGCCTTGACGGTTGATGGCCGACACGATTTCCTTGTTGATCGCGCCAGCGAGTACCATCTCGACAATTTCAACGGTGGCCTTGTCGGTGACGCGCAGTCCGTGCACAAACTCGGATTTGATTTCAAGCTTTTTGAGCATGTTGGCGATCTGCGGCCCGCCGCCATGTACGACGATCGGGTTCACGCCGGACTGTTTCAAGTAGACAATATCTTGCGCGAACGCATCGGCCAGTGCCGCGTCGCCCATGGCATGTCCGCCGAATTTTACGACGACGGTCTGCTCGTCGTAGCGCAGCATGTTGGGTAGTGCTTCCGCCAGGATACGGGCCTGCACGTGGGCCGACACCTGGGTGGTATCTGCGACCGATTGCGCGCTCGAGTGTTCCCCGGATTTCACTGCTGGCGACGGCATGTCTTTCGTTTTGCTCATGCTTTCTGGTGTCCACACGTCGTCGTTTAAACTGCGTGCTGCCCGGGGGTGCACGTTTTGGGGACGTTATAGTGCCAGCGAACGCCGCAGCAACGGAATTCCCTCACAATCGGTCAATAAGGCTCCTGTGATTGTTACGAAAGGTGCGCGTAACGGCCCAATCGGCTAGAATAGTTTCGCGTACACGCGGGGTGCCAGAATCGACGTTCTGCAAGGGCTGGGGATGACTGTCGCAATAGCAGAAGAGTTTGGCCGGATACCGATGTCGCCCTTCTTGAAGGCGACTCTGGCGAGGGCGGCTGACTATGCCGCTGCCCAGACGCATCGCGAAGTCACGCTTGAGCACCTGCTGCTGGCGCTGGCCGAAGACCCCGAAGCCAGCGTGGTCTTGAAATCGAGCCAAGTCGACATTCAACGCCTCATGAGTGACGTGTCTGGCTACCTCGGCCGCATCGATGATCGCGTTGTGGGATCGGCCCCTCCCGCTGACACCATTTCAGGCGATCTGCGACGTATTCTTGAAGCTTCAGCCGCTGCCGCCAGCCAGGGCCGCCGCCGGGAGATCAACGGTGCAATCGTGCTCGCCGCCATCGTCGGCGATGGCAAGAGCCCTTCTGCACATATGCTGCGCTCACAGGGATTGACCTTTGAGCAGGCAATCCGCGCACTCCAGCAAGCGGCCAGCGCGCCTCCGGTGCCGCAACCCGGGCAGCCCCGCGCGGACCCCAATGCTCAGCCCTCAGCACCCGCACCGCGCGCGGCGACCACCGATGATATTCTGGCATCGGCACGCGAGCGGGTTATGTCTCGGACGGCACCGCCAGACGTTTCACTTCGAGAGACTTCGGAGACAACGGCCCCGCCGCCGGCCCCGCCAGCACCCGCGCCGCCAATGCCGTCGCTGGGTCAGGCTGAAAGACCCGCCTCGGAACCGCCCGCGAGTGTTGATCCAATCGCCGGACGCATGGCCGAAGCGCCGCGGCGAAAAAAAGAGGAGGCGTCACCGCCGCCTCGCCCCCTTGCACCGGCGCCACAACCGTCGGAAGTCGCATCGTCCAGCGGGTCAACCTTTGGGTTTCCACCTGTCTCGTCGCCAAGCTGGACGCCGCAGCCAGCGCCAGCTCAGTCCGCACCTGTGGCACGACCGGCTCCATCTCCATTCGCGCCGCCAAATGCTATGCGGCCGCCTGCCCATGCCCCCGCACCGATGGCTCCTTTTCCGCCGCCCAATCAAGGTGCTGCACCCGGCGCACCTCCGCTGCCGGGTTTGACGCACGGCGGGTATGTGCCCCAGCTTGGTGCGCGGCCTGGCGCGTCACCGCCATTGGCTCCTTGGGCAGATCAGGGCGGACACCCAGGTCCACGCGGCCCTCACTACGATGAGGCGATGGCCCGGCTTGATGCGCGACGGCCGCAAGCCGGTCCGGGCCAGGGCTATGGCGCTCCGCCTCCGCAACAACAGCGCCGTGGAGCTGCGCCAGCCACGACTGTTCAAGCCGGGCAACTGGTCGAAAACATTCCGCGAAAAATGCGTGTTGGTATTCCTGTCATCGTGGAAGCCCGTGTCGCCCGCGCCGACGTGAAGGCAATTGCCGATGGGCTGCAAGGTGATGGTGCCGTCTACCGCCACGAAGTGACAGTAACGAAGGCAATGTCCGTGCGGCTGCGAGCACCTGACGGCGGGTTCTATATCGAGACGGCGTCGCCCGAGACTCAGTGGATCGAGAACGTACTGGGCTTGATGTCGAACGACTTCGCGAGCTGGCGCTGGTCTGTGACGGCGCGCGAACGCGGCAAGCGAAAGCTGCAACTCGTGATTTCTGCGCGGACCGTTGGCATGGATGGCCTAGCCGCAGAAACGGCATTACCCGATCAGACTATCGATGTGTCAGTGGGTATCAATTACGCGCACACGCTTGCCAAATGGAGCGGATGGATTTTCGCTGCGGTCGCTGGCGGATTGTTGTCGCGCTTCGGAGATACGATCTTTGAGTTTGCCAAGACGCTGTTGGGTGGCAGCGTCTGAGGCCAAATTCGCCAAACTATCGCGCCCGCGCATTTTCCTTGGCGACGCCTGCGATGGTAGCGCGTACTTCGGCAATACCCGTGTTGGTTTCAACTGACGTGACACGCACC
>JANNXL010000263.1:0-4882 GCA_031409575.1 Hyphomicrobium sp. | reverse complement strand
CACGGTCATCGGCGACGAGTCCGGTGTGACTGTCGGCACCGTTGAACACCTCCTTGCTGCGCTGCGCGGCCTATCGATCGATAACTGCACGATCGAAATCGACAGCAAAGAAGTTCCGATCATGGATGGCAGCTCGGCTGCCTTCGTCGAAGCCATTGATGAAGCTGGCGTGCGCGAGCTTTCTGCTCCCCGCAAATTCATTAAGGTTTTGAAGCCGATACGAGTGCAGGAAGGCGCATGTTGGGGCGAAATTGTCCCGCACGCTGGTTTCCATCTCGACGTAGAAATCGATTTTGACAGCCCGGTCATTGGCCGTCAGCGTTTGGCCTACGAAATGAGCCCCGGCGTGTTCCGCCACGAATTGTCCCGCGCTCGCACGTTCGGCTTCATGAGCGACGTCGAGCGGCTTTGGAAAGCCGGTTTGGCCCTTGGTGCCAATCTTACCAACACTGTCGCCATCGGCGAAGGCCGCGTGATGAACCGCGAAGGCCTGAGAGACCCGTTGGAGTTCGTGCGCCATAAAATGCTGGATGCCGTTGGCGATCTGACTTTGTCAGGCCATCCCCTGCTTGGCTCCTTCCGTTCGGTACGCGGTGGACATCGCCTCAACTCACTGGTGCTGCAAGCCCTCCTGGCCGATCGCACGGCATGGACGGTTGCGCAGGCTCCACGCGTTCGCGAAATCCACTCAAACGCTGGCTTCGGCATGGCTGTGGCCGCTGGTGAGTAAGGTGCCTTCGTGCTTTGCCAATCCAGCACCGCGCTGACGCGGCGAAACCAACACGTATCTGCGAAGGTTAAGGCGGGTTACTCCTGCGGGTTCATCTGCGATTTGAGCCGCTTAGCCCATATGATCAACACATTTTCCCGCTATCTACCGCCCGGGGGCTGAAGCAATTTTCTTTTGCGGAATGCCTGTGTTATCCGGATAGAGAATGCATGCCGCGAACTGGCGTGCATTTGTACTGGCAAGCAAAGAAGAGGCATGATGTTGAAGCGCACTGAAC
Source organism: Hyphomicrobium sp. (assembly GCA_031409575.1). Classification (GTDB taxonomy): domain Bacteria; phylum Pseudomonadota; class Alphaproteobacteria; order Rhizobiales; family Hyphomicrobiaceae; genus JANNFX01. Next base: position 3,875 of record JANNXL010000263.1, on the reverse strand, counting down.
CCGTCTTTAAGCGCGGCGTGACCGCGCTGGCGTGCGCGTTCGTCATCGCAATTCTTGCGGGCTGTGCCTCGTCGTCTGACCTCACAAGTTCGATCAATACCGATACTCCTGAAAAAATGTACGCCGACGCCGACGGTCTTATGAACCGCGGCAGCTTCAGCGATGCCGCCTCGAAGTTCGAAGATCTCGACCGCTCGCATCCGTACTCGCCTGAGGCGCGCCGTGCCATCGTGTTGGCCGCATACGCCTATTACAAAGCCGGCAAGACGCCTGAGGCCATCGCGTCCGCCGAGCGTTATGTGGTGATGCACCCCGGCTCGAAAGATGCCCCGCTCGCGCACCACATCATTGCTTCGGCCTATTTCGATGAGATCAAGGGTCCCAACCGCGATCAGTCGGCGACGCGCAAGGCGCTTGATCAACTTCGCATTCTTAAAACGCGCTATCCCGAAAGCACGTATGCGAAGGATGCTGAAAACCGCATCCGCATCGCCGAAGACAATCTGGCGGCCGCAGAAATGGAAGTTGGCCGCTACTATCTGAAACAAAACAACTACTCGGGTGCCATCAATCGATTCAAGACCGTCGTGTCTGATTATCAAACGACGGCCCATGTCGAGGAAGCGCTGGCGCGGCTTGTTGAGTGCTACATGGCGCTCGGCATCGTCAACGAAGCGCAGACGGCGGCGTCGGTTCTCGGGCACAACTTCCCGGAATCGAAGTGGTACAAGGACTCCTATTCGCTGCTGGCATCGGGCGGGCTCGCGCCGCGCGAAGACGGCGACTCCTGGATCACGAAGGCGTGGAAGTCTGTCCCGAAGTTTTCGCTCGGCGGCCCGCTCTGATCGCGCCTGATTTGATCATGTGACGTCATGAAGAGGCCCGAACCTCCCCTTTTTGATAAGGACCCGCTGACAAAAGCGCAGGCGCGCAAACAGCATGCGGCTCTTGCGGCCCGTATCGCGGATCACGATGCGGCCTACTACCAGGCAGATGCGCCTCTCGTCTCTGACGCCGAATACGATGCGCTGCGCCAGCAGCTTTTAGCTATCGAAACAAGGTTTCCTGAACTTGCCACAGGAGACAGTCCGTCTCACCGCGTCGGTGCAGCCCCGGCGGGCGGATTCGGTAAAGTCCGCCATGCAGTGCCGATGCTGTCACTGGGCAATGCCTTCGAAGATGGGGATGCCGGAGACTTTGCCGAGCGCGTGCGCCGGTTTCTCGGGCTCGATCCTGATGCCGCGATTGAGTTCACGGCGGAACCAAAAATCGACGGGCTCTCCATTTCCCTGCGCTACGAAGCGGGCCAACTCGTTCAGGCGGCGACTCGCGGCGACGGGGCCGAAGGTGAAAACGTCACCGCTAACGTGCGCACCATGGCCAGCATCCCGCAACAGCTTAAGGGAAAGCGCGTCCCTCCCGTCGCCGAAGTGCGCGGCGAAATTTATCTAAGCCATGCCGACTTCAAACGCCTCAACAAAGAACAGGCGAAAGCAGGCGAAAAAATCTTCGCCAACCCGCGCAACGCCGCCGCCGGATCGCTTCGCCAGCTCGACAGCACCATCACGGCCAAGCGGCCATTGCAATTTTTCGCCTACACCTGGGGTGAGATGGCAGCGATGCCGGCTGACACGCAGATGGGCATGATCAAAGTCTTTGAGAGCTGGGGATTGCCGGTCAATCCCTTGACGGAACTGCGCGCCGATGCGGCAGGGCTGGTTGAATTTTATCGGACCATTGAAGAAGCGCGTGCCAGCCTCGGCTATGACATTGATGGCGTTGTCTACAAGGTCAACCGGCTCGATTGGCAGACACGTTTAGGCTTTGTGTCGCGCAGCCCGCGTTGGGCCATCGCGCATAAATTTGCAGCCGAGCAAGCCACAACCATTCTCAACGATATTGAAATTCAGGTTGGCCGCACCGGCGCGCTGACGCCCGTTGCGAAACTCGCGCCGGTCACGGTCGGCGGCGTCGTTGTGTCGAATGCGTCGCTGCATAACGAAGACGAGATCGCGCGCAAGGATATCCGCATCGGCGATACCGTGGTCGTGCAACGCGCCGGCGATGTCATTCCGCAAGTGGTGCGAGTTGTGCTTGAGAAGCGGCCGGATGGCACGGTGCCGTATCGCTTACCTGAGGTTTGCCCGGCGTGCGGCAGCGAAGCCGTTCGTGAAACCGAAGAGGAAAATCCAGGTGCGCAAGCTCCAGTCGCGCTCCGCGCGCAAGCCGACGTCGCGCTCCGCGCGCAAGTTAATGTCGTTCGCCGCTGCTCGGGCGGGCTGATCTGCCCGGCGCAGGTCAAGGAGCGGTTGAAGCACTTCGTGTCGCGGCTCGCCTTCGACATTGAAGGTTTGGGTGAGGAAAAAATCGAGACATTTTATGATGACGGGCTCATTCGCAAGCCCGCCGATATTTTCACGCTTTCCGCGCGCGATCAAACGTCTCTGAAGCGGCTTAAAGATCGCGAGGGTCTGGGCGAGAAATCCGTCGAGAAACTTTTCAAAGCCATCGACAGCCGCCGCAAGATCGGACTTGACCGTTTCGTCTACGCACTCGGCATCCGCCACGTGGGCGAGACAACATCAAAGGACCTTGCCAAGGCCTATGGCAGTTTTGATGCCTTGCGCGCGGCCATTCACGCCGCTGCCAAAGCAAAGCCGGGTGCAAATTATCTGCGTCTCATGGCTGTGCGCGGGCTTGGAGCCAAGACCGCTGAACTGGTGATCGACCACTACGCACAACAGACTAACGACCGTGGCGATTTATTTGCGGCGAGCGCCGGTCAGAGCGTTTCATTCGAGGATCTGAAAACCATAAAGGGTATGCGTGCCACTGCGCTTGAGGCCCTGCGCGAAGCGTTTGCCAGTGCAGAAGCGCTGCAGACGATTGCTGTGCGTGCAGGTCAAGAACGGCCGGGCGAGGCCTATCGCGAATTTGCCGGCTTGAACGGTATCGGTGAAGTGGCAACCGGGGCGCTGATCGCGTTCTTCCACGAACCCCACAACAGTGAGGCCGTGGACGACCTCTTGAAAGAAGTCAGCGTCGAGCCCTTTGTGGCACCGGCTTCGGTTGCCTCGCCGGTCACGGGCAAGACGGTGGTGTTTACGGGGACGCTTACAAAGGTTTCGCGCAATGAAGCCAAGGCACAGGCCGAACGGCTCGGTGCCAAGGTTGCCGGTTCGGTTTCGAAAAAAACGGACTACGTGATTGCCGGGTCCGACGCAGGCTCAAAGCTCACAGCAGCACAAGATCTCGGCGTCACGGTTTTATCCGAAGACGAATGGTTGGAGCTGATAGGGCAGACTTGATCGCTCATCAGGCCTGATCGCCGATCTAGCTGCAACAATGACGATGTATCTCCACCCAAGCCGCCGATGCCTTATCCCCCTCCGTCGATGCGAAGCATCGCTGTCCGCTGGGGAGGGGGATTGGAGTTGGTCCCGGTAATAGATCAGCATCACAGCGGCTTGGTCGCGGCGGCGAGCCAGCTTTGCGTGGCGGCATCGACCAGAGGGCTGATCTTGGCGCGCACCTCGGCGTGGTAGGCGTTGAGCCAGGCAATGTCGCGGGCATCGAGCAGCTTGGTGTCGATCAAGCGCTGGTCGATGGGCACCAGGGTTAGCGTTTCAAAGGCCATCGACGGGCGCTCGCCGCCGCCGGGCATCTCAGTGGGTGTGACCAGTACCAAGTTTTCGATGCGGATGCCGTAAGCGCCGGCTTTATAATACCCCGGTTCGTTCGAGCAGATCATGCCGGGCTCCAGCGGGCACATGCCGGCGCGGCTGATCGATTGCGGGCCTTCGTGGACCGATAAATAGCTGCCCACACCGTGACCGGTGCCGTGATCATAGTCAAGGCCACGCTCCCACAAGGCG
>JANNXL010000262.1:0-4067 GCA_031409575.1 Hyphomicrobium sp. | reverse complement strand
AATGACAAGATCGAGTGAGCCGAGATGCGTGCCAATGGCCGCGACAGTGCGCTCCACAGCGTCGGGGTCCGTGACGTCAAGCGGAAAGGCTTTGAGGCCAGGGTGCAAGGCTTCTACTTCGGCAAGCTTATCAGCTGTCCGTGCCGAGATCGCGACTTTCACGCCAGCCTGAGCCAGCTGCACAACAAGCTCGCGGCCTATGCCGCTGCTCGCTCCTGTGACCCAAGCGGTCGACCATGGAAGCTTTGAAGTCAACCCTAATTTTGCTTTCTCAAAAACCGTCCGGCTTTAAAGGCCCGCAAGCGGCTGCATCATACGCGCGAACAGGCTCTTGAAGCGAGCTGGTTTCTCACTCGCGATCAGGCAGATGCAACCCTGTTCCGGGTCAGCCAATGGAGCGTGCTCGATGTCGTCTGCAAGATCAGCCACATCACCAACGGCATAACGGCCCGTCGGATCGGTGTAACTGCCGCGCAGAACAAGAGTCATTTCGGCGCCGCCGTGCCCGTGATCGGGCAGGGTCTGACCCGGCGCAACTTTAATCAGCCGCAGGTCGCCCTTTGCGCCAGGCGACAGTGCCAGCGGAAAATGCCAAAGCCCAGGACCAAGTCGCTTCCATGCAACCGCATCCAGGTCAGAGCCGACCAACGCCGCCAAGGGCAAAGGCACCTCTCCGCCACCGACCACAGCCGAGCGGCGGATCACATCAACGGCTTCAAGTGCGCGCGCGGCAGCGACGGGTGCGGGACCGTCAATGCGAACGGGTTCGATACGGTCGAACAGCGCATCGCCAATCCGCTCAAGTTTATTGACCTGCTTGGCACATACTTGGCACACGGATAAATGGGACGCGACAACGGCTGCAAAGCCTTCGGGTTGGCTGCCGGCCGCGCAACTCATAAGCGTCGAAATATCAGGGTGGTGTTTCATGGCCATTTAATTCAAGTCCTCGACCGCGCTGCGAACCTTTTGATAGGCCAAGCGCATTCTTGATTTCACGGTTCCCAGCGGCAAACCCAACCGTTCTGCAATTTCACTATGCGACAAGCCCTCGATGTACGAGAGGGTTACAACTTCGGATTGGTCGGCCGGTAATTCGGCCAGGGCCGCCCTGACGCGGTCGCGCCGCTCGCGCGCGTCAAGTTCCTCATCGGGCAGCGGGTCCGTCGAAGGCTCGTCCTCGGCCCCTTCTGGCAAGGGCTGCCAAGCGACTTCGCGTCGCAACCGGTCGATGCGCAAATTCCGGGCAATCGTGAAAATCCAAGTGGTCGCGCTGCCTTTTTCGCCCGAATAGAGCGCAGCCTTGCGCCAAACCATCAAAAGCGTTTCTTGGGCCAGTTCCTCGGCCACATTGGGGTCAGCACCCTGCCGCATCATGTAAGACTTGACGCGGGGAGCGTAGGACTGAAAAAGCTTTTTAAAGGCCTCTACGTCACGCCCTTCAGCAACCTGTTGCAGCAAATCAGCCATGGTTCTCGATATGAGTGTCGAAATCACCGGTCTGTAGACCCGAGGCGATAGTTCCGAGACGCTGACCATAGCCGATTGGTTCCCCTTTGTACACGTTACGCGCTTGCGGCAGCCTTGGATTGCCAGGCTAAGACACGCCGGGTTCGCTCGCATAATCAGGAGCTTTCATGCACAACGTAGGTTTAAGCGACATAGCGGTTTTGCTTGCCGCCATGGCGCTGGCGGCACCCATGGCGCGTCTGCTCAGTGTGCCAACCGTACTTGGGTATCTTGGTGCAGGCGTGCTTCTTGGACCGCATGTGCTGCAACGGGTCGTGTCATCCAATGAGGCCCATGACATTCTCGAATTCGCCGAGTTCGGCATCGTGCTGCTTTTGTTCCTGATCGGTCTTGAACTCAGGCCCAAGCGCGTTTGGGCCATGCGGCAAGCCATTCTTGGCTTGGGCGCGGCGCAGGTTTTCGTCACAGCTGCCGTGCTGGCGCTCGTTGGCATAGCGGTGTTTGGGATCACGTGGCAGACATCTCTCTTTGCTGGTTTGGCACTCGCGCTCTCCTCCACCGCCTTTGCTCTGCAAATTCTCGAAGAGTCCGGCGACCTGCAACAGAGGCATGGGCGCGCGGCATTTGCCGTTCTTTTGTTTCAAGATCTGGCGGCCATTCCGTTGATCGCGTTGGCACCACTGTTTTCAGTGTCGGCTGCGGGTACCGCAAGTTCCATGGATGTGATGGCCGCGGCAAAGGCCATCGCTGCGATCATAGGCGTGACAACCATTGGATACTTCGCGCTCGACCCGCTGATCCGTCTCGTTGCTCGCACGAAGGTGCGCGAAGCCATGACGGCGGCGGCACTCCTCACCGTGGTGGCGGTGGCGCTGGTCATGCAGCAGGTGGGCGTGTCGGCATCGCTGGGCGCGTTCATCGCGGGTGCGCTTCTGGCCGAGAGTTCCTACCGGCATCAGCTTGAGGCCGACATTCAGCCCTTCGAAGGCCTGCTACTGGGGCTTTTCTTCACAGCTATCGGGCTGTCACTGAATATCGATCTCTTGCTTCAAGAGCCTGTGCGCGTCCTAGCGCTGACGGCGCTCTTGGTCACGATTAAGAGCGTGGTTCTGAGTTTGCTTGGCTGGCGGTTTGGCTTAGGCGCGCGTCCATCGCGGCGGTTGGGGCTGGCGTTAAGCCAGGGCGGCGAATTTGCGTTCGTTCTGTTTGTGGCGGGCGTGGCGGCGAATGTTATCTCGCGCGACATCGCGGAGCTTCTCATTCTCGTCGTCACGCTGTCGATGGTGCTGACACCACTTCTGTTGATGGCAGAAGCGCGCCTATCGAAACGCGCGCCTGCCGCGATGGCGTTTGAAAAACCCGCCGAGAACGACCGGCACGTTGTGATTGCCGGCTTTGGCCGTTATGGACAGATCGTAGCGCGCATTTTGCGGGCTAAGAAGATTCCGTTCACGGCGCTCGATATCAGCGCTGAGCAAATCGAACTTGTGCGCAAGTTCGGGTCGCAAGCCTTTTTTGGAGACGCCAGCCGTCCTGAAATTCTCGAAGCGGCGCAGATTGGCAAGGCGAGGGCATTTGTGCTCGCCATCGACGATGTGGAAGCGTCCATGCGCATTGCCGAGATCGTAACGGCACAGCATCCGAAGGTTCCCCTCTTCGTGCGGGCCCGCAATCGCAACCATGTGCACCGGCTATACGATCTCGGCATCAAGAACGTGCAGCGTGAGACGTTCTTGTCGTCGCTTGAAACGACGCGAACGCTTTTGGCTACGCTTGGCATCAGCGAACGCGAAGCCGAACGGACCGTTCGTACTTTCAAGAGCCACGACGAGCGCCGGCTTAGCGAAGACTACAAGCATTACTCCGACATGGAGCGCATGCAGGCGCGCGCCCGTTCGGATGCGGCAACATTGCAGCAGCTGTTCGAGGAAGACGCGGCGGAAGAAATTGGTCTCGCCAAGCCTGCTGCTGAAACGTGAGACGGCCGGGGGCTACAGAACCCGAAAACGGCGCCCCTGCAGGTCGGGGCCTTCTATTTGGCCGTCACACCGGTGCGTTGCACCATAGACGCGGGTGCAAAGCCCCGATAAACGTGGCCGGGAAACCTGTCACACAGGGTGCATGCGCACTCCAAACCTTCGGGCATCGCAGAACATGAGCAAAGCGCAGGCCGCCACGGCTGGAAAATCGGCGTTGAATTATCGCGATATGGCCAACGCCATCCGCGCACTGTCGATGGATGCGGTTCAAAAAGCCAACTCAGGCCATCCCGGTATGCCGATGGGTATGGCCGACGTGGCAACGGTTCTGTTTGCCGAAGCACTCCGCTTTGATCCTGCTGACAGCCTGTGGGCCAACCGCGACCGGTTCATCTTGTCGGCCGGCCATGGCTCGATGCTGCTGTATTCGCTTTTGCACCTGACCGGCTATCCCGGGATGGAGATGAGTGAACTTGCGAACTTCCGCCAGCTTGGATCGAAAACCGCCGGGCATCACGAGCACGGACATGCTCCCGGCATCGAGACGACGACTGGTCCGCTCGGCCAGGGTATTGCCAACGCGGTTGGCATGGCGATGTCCGAGAGCTTGCTGGCGGC
>JANNXL010000261.1:0-2968 GCA_031409575.1 Hyphomicrobium sp. | reverse complement strand
CAGTTGTTGGTGGGGCAATAGAACTTGCCAGGCTCCTTGGGATCGGCCGAGCACGGCTGCTGGTCCTTGCCTCCCATCGCCGAGGGGCAAGCAGAAACGTTGCGGCCGAGTTCGAGAGGTGAGTGAGCCTGTACCTTGACGGGACGGCCGGTTTTCATGTCGATCTTCTCGGCCCAGTCCGTGGTCACGTACTTATTGGCGCGCAGCAGTGTGCCGTTGGTGCGGTCAAGCACGTAGGCAAAGCCGTTGCGATCAAAGTGCGTGAGAGCCTTGACCTTCTTACCGTCAATTTCCATGTCGGTCAGAATGTTTTCGTTGACGCCATCGTAGTCCCACTGGTCGAATGGGGTCATCTGATAGGCAAACACAGCTTCACCAGTGTCGACCTTGCGGCCGAAAATGGTCATCGACCACTTGTTGTCGAACTCACCCGTGTTGCATTCGTCGTGGGTTTTCTTAGAGCAGCGATATGAAGGTGACCACAGGCCGGGGTTGCCGGTTGAGTAGTAGACCATCTTGAGTTCTGCGTCGTAGCTGAACCAGCCCCACGCCGAGCCGCCGCCAATCTTATAGTCTTCGCCAAGGTGGGTCTTGATGCCGAGATCCTGACCAGACAGACCGTAGTGCGGGTTAGCCTTGTTGGTATCGGCCGAAAGGCAAACGTCCTTGTCAGACCCTGTCGAATGGCACTTCCAGACTTCCTTGCCATCTTTAAGGTTATAGGCCGTGACCCGGCCACGAGCGGCGAACTCGTCACCGCCAAAGCCGACGATCACTAGGTTTTCTGCGATCAGCGGAGCGTTGGTGATGGTCTCGCCCTTTTCAGGCCAAGCGTGTTTGACGACCCAGGCTTCCTTGCCAGTGGCCGCATCGAGCGCGATCACATAGCCATCGAGTGTGGCGAATACGACCTTGCCATCGGCATAGGCTGGGCCACGATTAACCGTGTCGCAACAAGCGCGCGGAACGGCTGATTCATCGCGGTCGGTCTGTTTGACGTAGTTCCAGATCTGCTTGGGATTGTCGGGGTCCGAAAGGTCGAGACCCTGCACGATGTTGCACTTCGACATTTCAGGGCAGCCCGAAACGAAGAACATCATCGGCTTGCCGCCGACGTCTTCGATCACAATCGGCTGGCCTTCATGACCGCGCAGTGCGCCTGTCGACTGCGACCACATCATCTGAAGCTTCGACACATTGCCGGTGTTGACGTCGGCAAGCGGCGAATGACGGGTCATCTTGTTGTCGCGGCCAGGGGCTCCCCACTCGTTGGGATTGGCCGCGCGCTTTTCAACTTCGGCGTTGGCGAGAACCGGTCCCGCCATGCCTATCAGGGCAACCGCAAGGCCACCTGCTAGGCTCAGAAACTTTCTGGTTTTCATTAATGCTTCCTCTCCATAGTTTAATCTCCCACTCACGAGTGCATCAGCCATCAAAGGGAGCCCCGAAATTCCCGGGGCCCGCCAAAACGGCATCTGCTGCACGCGACCAGCACCGCTTATCTCGCGGCTGAACCTCAAAGGCCTGACACCATCGCTGCACGTTCCTGAGGAGACCGGAACACATGGCGGCGGAACGAAACACGGGCCTTAAGGAAGTTGCACTTTCGGTCGCAGTGGCGAATGGCGCCACGGGATATCTTCCCGATCTATTTGGGATCACATCCCAATCGCATTTTCTTGATATGGAAATGACCAGCTACAAAACATGCAGCGCAATTTGGCATCTTCTGCAGAAACGAGCTGACTTTCGTTTATGACTTTTTGCAGCGTAATATATTTAGAAATCGCCATTTTTAGCCGCGTCGAAAAAAATGGGCTAGGCTTCGTGACCACCAAGGAGGAGAGGTCGTCGCGAAGTCTAGCCCGAGGTAGCGCGTGCCATTTTTTGTTACGATATTACATAAACACTGACGATGGGATTACTTCCTGATTTTGGAGCCGGGCGCCGCACCTCACACGAATGTGATTGTGCGCGAAGACCTATAAAGCGGTCCCTTTCGGCTTAATTCTCTGAAGTTCAAACAGGCTTCCGCAGAGCTGTGCTTGCGCACGCATCAGACAAAGCAACGTCGATTATTTATCGCTTTTTGTTCTCTAACGAAACACGGATCAGGTCCGCGGTTCGCTCCAGGCCAAGCTTCGTCTTCAGCCGGCTGCAGGAATTGGCAACGGTTTTGTAGGCAATTCCAAAAGTGCTGGCAATTTGATTGAGTGTTTTACCTTCACCGAGCAGCCGGAGAATCTCCACTTCTCTGTTTGTCAAATTGCTGAATGGATCTTCCGACGTCGCAGGTGCAAACGCGAGTTCACTGGCCAATTCTCTATCGAGATAATTCTCGCCACTTGCAACACGCATTACCGCGGTTACCAATTCATCGGCGGCCGCACTCTTGCTGACATAGCCCATAGCACCGGCACGTATCGCGCGCGCGGCGTAACTGACTTCCGCGTGCATCGTGAACATGACGATCCGGGCACCCTTCGATTCGCCTCTCAGGCGCTGCAAAAGTTCGAGGCCGCTGCTGCCATTGAGATTAACGTCAAGAACCGTGACAGTGGGTTGCGCCTTGCGAAAGACGCTGAGTGCTTCGTGGGCCGTGCTGGCTTCGAGAATTTCGGCACCGGGAATGGTGCTTAACAGACGCCGCACACCTTCACGCAGCACGGCGTGATCATCAACAATTAGAATTTTCATGCGACCGCCGCGCGGTGTTCATAGGTCGCTTTGTTAGAGACCGGCATTGATGCGTCTATCGGAGCGGGTCGAATGGGAAGCTGTGCGCGGACAACAACGCCGCGCATGTCCGCTGCATTCGATACCGTGAGCACGCCGCCAAGATTTTGTGCCCGTTCTTTCATTCCAAGAATGCCAAAGCCACGCTCGTGCGATGGGGTGGTAGCCGCGTTGAGCCCGCCGCCATCGTCGGACACTTCGATATCGACATAACCGCCGCGTTCAGCAATCG
>JANNXL010000260.1:0-7848 GCA_031409575.1 Hyphomicrobium sp. | reverse complement strand
CAAACTCGCGGCGGAACTTGGGAGCAATCCAGGCAAATTGGCACTTGTGCTGCGCATGTCTGCATACCGCCCGCAGAGCGATGCCACCCAGGTGGCTTTGTCCGATCATGTTCTGATGAGTTCTGTTTCAAGTTTCAGTTTGAGATACTTTGGCGAACAAATTGCAGGCGAACCTCCGGCGTGGTCCGATGCCTGGACGCGCACAGACCGTCTGCCAAACCTTGTTGAAGTTCACGCGGTCTCAGCTCGGCCTGACCTAACCACAGTGGGACCGATGCGCATCGAACTGAAATTGCAGCCGGTGGCGGGAGCGTGACCAGCCCTGAAAAGGAGGTAGCGGCCTGCAAGCCGGGGGGGGAGGGCTTGCAGGCCGCTCAGTCGCCTCGGGGGGACGGACGGCTGGCCTTGGTGGCACGTCTAAAACGCAGTCTACCGCAGAAAGTTCCGAACATTTTGCAGAGTTCAAAGTGACGTCGTGCCTGTCAACTCTTGCCGATCAATGCGAGTGTGGCTTGTAATGTGTCGGCCTCGGCCGCTGGCTTATCCCATCGGATGCGATGGATGCGCGGAAAGCGCATGGCAACGCCTGATTTGTGGCGCGTGGACGGTTGAACGGCATCGAAAGCAACCTCAAACACCACTTCAGGCGGGACGGCCCGCACGGGTCCGAAGGTTTCGGTCGTATTGGCACGGATCCATTTGTCGAGCGTCCGCAGTTCGCCGTCTGTGAAGCCCGAGTATGCTTTGCCGACAGGGACCAGCTCCTGGCTGCCGGTCGCGCCTTCACGCCAGACACCAAAAGTGTAGTCTGAATAAAAGGACGATCGCTTTCCTGATCCGCGCTGGGCATACATCAGAACACAATCGAGCAGCAAAGCTGCGCGTTTCCATTTGTACCACGCGCCTTTGATACGTCCGGCTTGATAGGCACTATCCTTGCGCTTCAGCATCAGACCTTCGATGCCATCGGCACGCGTTGCATTCCAGTGCCGTGTCAGATCGTCGAATGTTTCAAAAGAAACAAGCGATGAGAGGTCAGTCAGCGGCGGCGTGTGCGCGTGATGCCAGTCCTCGAGACGGATTCTCCGTTCGCTGAAGGGGAGCAATCGGATGTCTTGCGAGCTGTCAAACAAGATATCGTAAAGCCGCACGTGGGCTGGAAACTCACGCAGCATTTTCGGTGTAACGGTTTTGCGGTTGAGTCGCTGCTGGAGATCATTGAACAGTGCAATGATACCCGATCTCATGACCAGAAGTTCGCCATCTACAACGCAATGCTGACCAGCAAAAGCTGCGCCAATTTCGGGAAACGCTGGCGAGATATCGTCGCCCTGGCGGGAGAACAGCCTGACCTCACCTCCGTTAGCCGCGATCTGCACGCGAATGCCATCCCACTTCCACTCGGCGCTGAAATCTTCCGGCTGAAGTTTCGGCCAGTCTTCGTCTTCAATTGGGTGGGCTAGCATGACCGGCCGGAAGACAGCCTTGCCTTCGAGATTAGGTTTTTCACTCTTGCCTTCCAGCCATTGAAAAAGATCAAGGTAGGGCGGCGTCAGCGCGTGCCAAAGTTCTTCGATCTCTGTGACGTCGCGGCCGTAGGTTTCTGCCAATGCAGTTTTGGCGAGACGCGCTGAGACCCCGACGCGGGGTGCACCGCCCAGCAACTTCAAGAGCGCCCACCGGCCCGATGCGTCAAGTTCGTCTAAGAAACCACTGAGAGATTGGGTTCGTTCGGGCAATGTGCCTTGTGCCATCGTTTGAATGACAATGGCGAGTGTGAGCGGCGCTCGGTTTGTTCCACCAGAAACGGGTGAAATCGGCGTATCGGGCCATAGCAATGCAACGGTCTCAGCTGTGTCTCCCACGTAGTCCCGCGATAGTTTGTAAAGCGTGGGATCTATGAAAGCGCTCGTCAGATCAGCCAGCATCCGCCGCAACGGCAGTTTTACGGGAACTCCATCGGTCAGCGCAGCCAGCGCCCAGCCGCGATTGGGATCATGGGCCGTCCGGAAGTAATTCGCCAAAAGCGCCACTTTGCGGTTGCGGCTCTGCGTGTAGACGAGGCCATCGAGAAGGGCGGCGAAGTCACGCACTATTCCGCCTCCTCGTCCCGGCCAACAAGCGACAGTGCTCTTGCCTTTCTGCCCATCAAATGAAGTTGATGCTTCAGTGCATCTTCGCGGCCGTGCGTGATCCAGATTTCTTCTGCATTGGTTTGTACGACCGTTTGGAGAAGGTCCGGCCAATCAACGTGGTCGGAAATGACAAGCGGCAGTTCAACCCCGCGTTGCCGCGCCCTGCCGCGCACGCGCATCCAGCCGCTGGCAAATGCGGTAACGGGATCGCCAAACCGTCGTGCCCAGCGGTCGTTCAACGCCGAGGGCGGGCACATTACAATTTCGCCCAACAAAGCTTTAGGATTTTCATCTGCAACTGGCCGGCAGTCGCCAAGTTCGATGCCCCAGTTGCGATAGAGGTCTGTCAGCGCGACGACGGCTCCGTGCAGATAGACTGGCTTTTCATATCCAGCATCGCGCAGCAACTTGATGATGCGCTGGCATTTCCCTAAACCATACGCACCCACGAGATGCGTTCGATTTGGCTCAGCGTGCAGAGAAGCGAGCAGCCTTTGCACTTCGCGATCAGCCGGTTCATGCTTGAAGACTGGTAGTCCGAACGTCGCTTCCGTGACGAAGACGTCGCATTCGACGAGCTCAAACGGAGCGCACGTCGGATCGGCTGCCCGCTTATAGTCGCCTGAGACAACGGAACGCTCGCCATTCCAGTCGAGTACGATCTGTGCAGAACCCAGAATATGACCTGCGGGCACCAAACGGACGCCCACACCATTGATGACGTTCACTTCCCCGAGTGCAGCAGTCTGAAAGGCCTGTGCGCAGCCTGCGCCGTAACGCACTTGCATGATGTGAGCGGTTTCGGCTGTCGCGAGCACCGAGCCATGCCCCGCCCGCGCATGATCGCTGTGACCGTGCGTGATGACGGCACGTTTAACCGGCTGATGCGGGTCAATAAAGAAGCCGCCCGGCACGCAATAAAGTCCTTTGGACGTTGGATGCAGCCACGTTGCGATGTTTGTTGCGCGGGACATACGCCTATATAAGCGGCGTTGGCGCATCTGCAAGTTGTGGAGCCAGGTCACTCTTTCTATACCGGGGCCATCGCCGGGATTGAACAGGGCGCGCGAGCCAGAATCACAAGCCGCTGTTTCTAGGCTTCGCTGTTACTATCGAATGCGCTAGCGCCCGCCCGGATTGATGCCTCATCAAGCTTTGGAGAGCACAATTCAATAAAGCGATACGCATAACCTCGCAGATAACTGCCCCGGCGCACCGCAACGCGCGAGGTGTTGCCGGCAAACAGATGCCGCGCATCGAGTAGTCGCAGGTGCGGGTCACGTTCCGGGCTGAAGGCCATCGACGCAATAATTCCGATACCCAGCTCCAATTCGACGTAGGCCTTGATGACGTCGGCATCGAGTGCTGACATCACGATGTTGGGGATCAGTTCGGCCTTGTCGAAGGCGGCATCAATGCGTGCGCGGCCCGTGTAGCCCCTTTGATAGGTCACGATCGGCCATTCAGCGATTTTTTCGAGCGTCAGCAATTTGTCATCGGCCAAGGGATGCTCTTTGGGAATGATGACGCCGTGGTGCCAGGCATAGTAGGGAAATGCCGCCAGTTCCGGCACGTCTTGCAGCGCCTCCGTGGCAATGCCGATGTCGGCTTGACCATCGACCAGCATAGAAACGATTTCGGCCGGGCTTGCCTCGTTGAGTGACAGGTTGACCTTGGGAAACTCCTTCTTGAAAGCAGTGACGACGGGAGGAAGCGTGTAACGCGCCTGCGTGTGTGTCGTTGCAACAACGAGTTGCCCGCGGTCACGGTTGCTAAACTGCTCTCCCAGCTTTTTGATGTTTTGAGTATCGAGCAGAATCCGCTCGACAATGCCAACGAGTTCCTGGCCAGGCTCCGTCAGCCCGAGCAAGCGCTTGCCACGGCGTACGAACAGTTCGATGCCGAGTTCGTCTTCCAGATCCTTGATGTGCTTGGATACGCCAGATTGCGATGTGTTGAGAGCGTTGGCTGCCTCGGTTAGATTAAAGTTGCGTTTGACCGTTTCCCGGATGATCCGAAGCTGCTGAAAATTCATCGGCCATTCGCTCCGTTTGGCTGCTCGAACAATTGCAGGCGGGTGGCCATCAGTCTGACTGGCTGACCAGGTGAAAGCGCTAGATTTGCCAATTCGCTTTGCGTCAATTCGGCCTCAAAGTATTCCAGACGGCCTTCTGTTCCGGGATTCGAGCTTATCAGCTCAACGCGGGCAAGGGGCCCCGTACCGATGATACGGTGAACACGCGCGGAGATGCCACGCTCGCCACTCCCGTTGGGAACGACTTTCAGGTCGGGCGGGCGCGCATAGGCAATCATCTGCCCACCCTCCTTGAGTGCCGTCGCGCCATGCGGCAGCAGATCTTCGCCGACACGCAGGTGCGCTCCTTCAATCCGGCCGGCAAATTCGTTGGTTGTCCCGATGAAGCCGTAGGCAAAGGCAGTCGCGGGTTCTTCATAGATCTCGCGCGGTGTGCCGATCTGTTCAACACGCCCGCGATTCATGAGCACAACCCGGTCTGCGACTTCCAGAGCCTCTTCCTGATCGTGTGTCACAAACACCGATGTAATGTGAAGTTCATTGTGCAGGCGCCTCAGCCAGCGGCGCAGCTCTTTGCGCACCTTTGCATCGAGGGCGCCAAAGGGCTCATCGAGTAACAGCACCTGCGGCTCCACGGCAAGCGCGCGCGCCAAGGCAATTCGCTGGCGCTGGCCGCCAGAAAGCTGGGTCGGGAATCGGCCCGCGATCCAGCCGAGCTGCACAAGATCGAGGAGTTTTTCCACCTTCTCGCGGATCTTGGCTTCGCTCGGGCGCACCGCGCGCGGTTTCACTCGCAGCCCGAATGCAATGTTCTCAAACACCGTCATATGGCGGAACAGAGCGTAGTGCTGAAACACAAATCCGACTTGGCGTTCTCTCACGTGTTTGTCAGAGGCATCCTGGCCGGATAGCAGCACGGTCCCATAGTCGGCGCCTTCAAGACCTGCGATGATCCGCAAGAGCGTAGTCTTGCCGCAACCGGAAGGCCCAAGCAGCGCGATCAGTTCTCCGCTGGGCAAATCCAGGGACAAGCCGTCAAGCGCTTTGAATGTGCCGAACGATTTATGAATGTTGCGAACTTCAATGCTCATGTCCCGTATCCCTTATCGGCCGCCCGGTCTGCTTGCCATTCAACGTACGTTTTGATCGCCAATGTCACGAGAGCCAGCAGGGCCAGCAGCGAGGCGACGGCGAAGGCAGCCACAAATTGATACTCGTTGTAGAGAATCTCGA
Source organism: Hyphomicrobium sp. (assembly GCA_031409575.1). Lineage (GTDB taxonomy): Bacteria > Pseudomonadota > Alphaproteobacteria > Rhizobiales > Hyphomicrobiaceae > JANNFX01. The sequence continues at coordinate 2,445 of JANNXL010000260.1, read as the reverse complement.
CGTGCAGCGGCATGGTGTTTGTCTCCCCGCGAATGTGGCCGGAGACGACAGAAACTGCGCCGAATTCACCCATCGCGCGGGCGTTGCACAAGATCACCCCATACAAGAGGCCCCACTTGATGTTTGGCACGGTCACCCGCCAAAACGTCTGCCAGCCGGAGGCTCCTAGAACAATCGCGGCCTCTTCTTCGTCGCGGCCCTGAGATTGCATCAGCGGAATGAGTTCGCGCGCAATGAAGGGAAAGGTAACGAAAATGGTAGCAAGAACAATGGCTGGCACTGCGAAAATGATGCGGATGTTGTGGTCTGACAGCCAGGAGCCGAACCAGCCTTGCGCACCGAAGACGAGAACGTAAATGAGGCCGGCGATAACGGGTGACACTGAGAACGGCAGATCGATGAAGGTAATCAGCAGGTGTTTGCCGCGGAAATCGAACTTCGCGATGGCCCAGGCGGCCGCTATGCCGAACACCAGGTTCAGTGGCACTGCAATGGCAGCAGCGAGCAGCGTCAGCCAGATCGCAGACAGGGCGTCGGGTTCGGTAAGCGCTACTAAGTAAGCGCCCCATCCCTTGCGCAAGGCCTCGACGAAGACGACCGCCAAAGGCATCAATAGAAACAGAGCAAAGTAAGCCAGACCAATCGTGATGATCGCGCGTCTCACCCATTGGGGGTCACGCGTTGCCGCTTTGGACTGGAACCGGTGCTGACTCGCGACCGATGGACTAAGTGTAAGTGCGACGCTGCTCATGGCAGATCTCTCCCCGTGCGGCGTGCGGTCCAGGCTTGCAAGGCATTGATCGTCAAGAGCAGCAGGAACGAGGCGACAAGCATGACAGACGCAATCGCCGTGGCGCCTTTGTAATCGTACTGCTCCAGCTTCGTGATGATCATCAGCGGCGTGATTTCCGAAACCATCGGAATATTTCCGGCAATGAAAATAACTGAGCCGTACTCGCCCACAGCGCGAGCGAAGGCGAGGGCAAAGCCTGTCATCATGGCGGGCATCAGAGCGGGAAAAACAACGCGCGCGAAGGTTTGCCAGCGATTGGCCCCCAGGCTTGCAGCGGCCTCCTCAACCTCAGTCCCAAAGTCTTCCAGGATCGGCTGAACAGTTCGCACCACAAAAGGCAGCCCAATAAAGATAAGGGCGACAAGCACGCCGAGCGGCCCGAAGGCAACCTTCACGCCAAGCGGCTCGAGCACCTGCCCGAGCCAGCCGTTCTTGGCGTACAGTGCAGTCAGCGCAATGCCAGCGACAGCCGTTGGCAATGCGAAGGGCAGGTCGATCAAAGCGTCGACAATCTTCTTGCCTGGAAAAGAGTAGCGCACCAATGCCCAAGCCAAGATCAGCCCGAATACCGAATTTATGGCCGCTGCGAGGAGTGATGCGCCGAAGCTCAGTTTGTAGGAGGCGACGACGCGCGGCGAGGCCACCGCCTGCCAGAACTGGTCCCACGTCATCCCCGCCGTCTTGATGAAGACTGCAGAGAGCGGCACCAGAATAATCAATGACAGAAAGACAAGCGTGAAGCCTAGTGACAGGCCAAAGCCTGGCAACACCCTGTGCGTGCGCGTTCGAGACATGCTGCCCCCGGAACAATGCTGTTATGATTGCAGTGTGAGCAGTGCGACAAACGTCATCGACGCCATCAATCCGGCCCACGGCAGGACAACTTGTGTAAACAGGACCTTGACTGACATGTGCTGACTGTTCTCTGTTTTGATGCCGTGTTTGGAAACTATTGCGGAGGAGTTCTGGCGAGAACCAAGAAGATCTGCAATCGATATGCAAATATATGCAATCGCGAGCGGCTCGTGGTTAGTCCAGCCCATGGCCATTTCGTGCCAGCGATAAAACCAGATATGCAACCGCGTTCTCTACGCCTGGATTGAAATAAACTTGCGCAAGGCCGCCATCGAAGAGCACTGCATCTCCTTCGCCAAGGGAAAGCGCAGGCTGCCCGCCGACTGTCATCTCGACATACCCCGATGACACAGCAAGACATCCGCGCGTGTCAGGTAGATGGCCAGCCGCCTCCTGCCGATGGTGCGGCGCCAAGTGCAGCTCGTAGAAGCCGGCGCCTGAACCGGCATCAAAGGATGTGAATTGGCGCGTCGGGAATAGCCCGCCGCTTAAGGCGATTCGTTGCGCGTCGTCTTTGGAGAGGAGCCGGCAGCGAGAGGCAGGTGCTTCAGCAAGAAGGGCCGCGAGGGGCAAGCCGAGCGCGCTCGCGACCTTCGATAGGAGTGCGACGGTGGGGCTGCTTTTTCCAGTTTCTATTTGTCCCAGCATCGCCCGGCTAACACCGGAAAGCTGTGCAAGCTGCTCGAGCGATAGCCCTTGCCTCCTGCGCAGTTGTCTCAGATTTCCGGCTATATCGCCAGGCAAGCCGGAGCTCCCATTGGAATAAACTGCGCGATGTCCAGCGCGCCCAACAAGTC
>JANNXL010000259.1:0-6815 GCA_031409575.1 Hyphomicrobium sp. | reverse complement strand
ATCCGCGTCGTCGACAGCGCACAATATCAGTCGCGCCTCAAAGACTACGACTACGATATGGTGCAATTTTCCTGGCCAGCCTCATTGTCGCCGGGCAACGAGCAACTGTTCCGCTGGTCATCCGGCGTGGTCAGCCAGCCGGGGTCGTTCAACTATCCCGGCGTATCCAATCCGGCCGTTGATGCCATGATTAAATCGATGCTGAATGCTGGGTCTGCAGAAGATTTCGTATCGGCTGTGCGCGCACTGGATCGTGTCCTGCTGTCAGGCCACTACGTGATCCCGCTGTTTCACATCCCCAAGCAGTGGGTCGCCCATTGGGCCTACATGAAACATCCTGGTGTCCCCTCAGTAAGCGGCTACTCGGTTGATAACTGGTGGACTGAGAAAAAGAACTAGGTTGCCTGTGATGCCAAGCCTTCCGCGAGCCGCAATGACCTTTCCCGAATTTGATCCCGATCATTGGCCGCCAGTCATGCCGCCGCATTTCAACATGGCGGCGTATTGTCTGGCGCGGGCTGCGCGTGACCGGCCGGACCATCCCGCACTCATCATTTACGCCAGCCTGAGCGACACGGGTCCTGCCGAAGTGTGGACATTCGCTGAACTTGAAGCCGCCGTTTTGCGGGCCGCAGGCGCACTGCAGGAATTTGGCGCTCAACATGCGGTTCCAAAAGGCGCGCGCGTGCTCATCAGGCTGGAAAACACCAGCGCTTATGCGATCTTGTATTTTGCGGTGATTGCCGCGGGCTACATCGCGGTTGCCGCATCAAGCCAGCTGACGGCGCCGGAAGCGGAGTTTCTTGTGCACGATAGCGGCGCGTCCATCGTCGCGCTTTCCGATGCCTTGCCGCGCGGAGACGTTCCCGACGGCGTGCATGTTGTGTCCGAAACGGCCGTGCGCGCGATGTTCAAACATGCGCGCGTTGCCGCCTATGCCAACACACGCCCGGAAGACCCCGCCTATCTCATCTACACATCCGGTACGACCGCGCACCCCAAGGGCGTTGTGCACGCGCATCGTGCAGCCCTAGGCCGCAGCCCGACCTATCAAGGCTGGTATGGCATCACGCCGGGGGATCGAATGTTGCACGCAGGCGCGTTCAACTGGACCTACACGCTCGGCACCGGACTTATCGATCCGTGGGCAAATGGCGCCACCAGCATCGTTTACACAGGCGAGAAATCAGCCAGCGTGTGGCTGCCGCTCATTGTTAAAACCGGGGCCACAATTTTTGCTGCCGTACCAAGCCTGTTCCGGCAAATCTTGAAGTACGCGCCCGAAGGCCCACTCAATATTGGGAACTTGCGGCATGGCCTGATTGCCGGTGAAAGCCCGCCGCCTTCCTTGTTCGACGATTGGAAAGCCCGCACCGGCACGGAGCTTTACGAGGCACTCGGCATGAGTGAGATCTCGACGTACATTTCAACGTCGCCCTCAACTCCACGCAAAGCTGGTACCACTGGCAAGCCGCAGCCCGGGCGCCGCATCGCCATTCTCCCCGTCGCGGCAGGCATCTCGCCCCTGCCGGCTGGAGAAGAAGGCCTGCTCGCCGTGCACCGCTCTGATCCAGGCCTCATGCTTGGCTATTGGAACCGGCCGGACGAGCAAAACGACGTTATGCGCGGCGACTGGTTCGTTGGCGGCGACTTGGGCGTGATGGACGCCGAGGGTTATGTCACGCATCGAGGCCGCGCCAACGACATCATGAAAGCGCTCGGCTACCGGGTGGCACCTCTTGAAGTTGAAACCGCGCTAGCCCAGCACCCGAGCATCGCTGAAGTTGCCTGTACCGAGGTGCGCGTGCGGGCCGATGTCAGCGTGATCGGAGCGTTTGTCGTGCTGAAGCCCGGATTTGCGCCTGATTCCGAAGGCATCAAGTCGTTTGCGGCAGAGCGGCTCGCCCGTTACAAGTGCCCGCGTGAGATTGCCTTTGTGTCCGCCCTGCCACGGACGGCGAATGGCAAGGTGCGCAGGTCAGTCCTCAAGGATCTGCTGACACGCGCTGGAAGTGAGACTGCTGAAAGTTAAAAAGCCGGCTCACGAGAGCTCGCCAGAGAATTACGGAGACGACGCCATGGCGCTATTGCAAGAGATTGCCGCTTATCTTCTCGATCACCCGGTCATCTTGGGCTGCATCGGCGTGTTCGTTCTGCTCGCCGTAGTTGGTGCGTGGTACGTGCTCTCACACCATCTCGGAAATTTGCTCACGACACTTTTGTGCGCGGCAGGGTTTGCCTCGGGAGTGCTGGTGCTCTATCGCGGCTACTCAGCCAGCATGCGCGACCTGATGGCGGTCGGCGCGTTCCTGATGCTCATTTTCCCGATCATCTATCAGCAAGGTTTGAAGGTTGCGCGCGTCGCGTTCGGCGATGCAACCGCAACCGCCAAAGGTCATGCCAAGCGGGCTGGGATTTGAGAGCCCTTCGTCATCCTCAAACACGTGCGCCCAATGGCGATTGCGTTTGGGGATCCAGCGCAAGAAGCTGTCTTAGACACAAAATATCGAAGGCCTTCGGCGCATGTCACGCTGGATCCCCGAAACACCTCGCGGGCTCGTCGTTTCGAGGATGACAGGTATGATCACCCCGCCAGCACCGCCTCAATCGCTTTCAACGCATCGTCGGCTTTTGTGCCATCCGGCCCGCCAGCTTGAGCCATATCGGCACGTCCGCCGCCGCCCTTGCCGCCAAGCGCTTCTGCGCCTGCTTTGACGAGATCAACGGCGCTCCAGGTTTGGGTGAGATCGTCGGTCACACCGACCGCCAAGCCCGCCTTGCCGTCTTCGGTGATGCCGACCACGGCAACAATGCCCGAGCCAACTTGCTTTTTGCCATCGTCGATGAGGCTGCGCAGGTCCTTCGGATTCAAACCTTGAACCGACCGCGCCAGCAAGCGAACCGCACCAATCGTGCGCACGCCATCGCCGGCTAAAGCTGCACCTGTTGCGCCGGACGCAGCGCCGCCGCCAAGCGCAATTTGTTTGCGCGCGGACGCCAGATCGCGTTCAAGTTGCTTGCGCTCTTCGACGAGGAGTTTGATGCGATCGACCACATCATCAGGCCGCGTTTTCAGAACGGCGGCTGCCTCTTTCAGTCGATCTTCGGCACTGGAAAAATAGGCGCGCGCGCTATCAGCGGTCAGCGCTTCGATACGGCGAATGCCGGCCGAGCTGGCGCTCTCACCGACGATTTTTACAAGCCCGATGTCGCCGGTGCGCTTGGCATGCGTGCCGCCGCACAACTCGACCGACCAGGCTTTGTTGGGGCGAGCCTGCGTGCCGGAGCCGTCCGGATTGGCGCCCATCGAGACAACGCGCACCTCGTCGCCATACTTTTCGCCGAACAGCGCCATGGCGCCCGAGGCCTTGGCTTCATCAACCGCCATGAGCCGCGTTTCAACGGCGCTGTTTTGCAGAACAATCACATTGGCAAGCTGCTCCACGGCGCGGATTTCATCCGGCGTCATGGGCTTTTGATGGACAAAGTCAAAGCGCAGTCGGTCCGGTGACACAAGCGAGCCCTTTTGGGCAACGTGCGGCCCCAAGATCTGGCGGAGCGCCTCGTGCAGCAAGTGCGTAGCCGAGTGATTGGCCCGCGTTGCCGTGCGGCGCGCATGATCGACTTCGAGTTCCACAGCGTCGCCGGCCTTGAACGATCCGCTTTCAACCGAGCCCTGATGGACAAACAAATCGCCCAGCTTTTTCTGCGTGGCCGTGACGCGGAACAGTGCCCCCTTCGCGCCCTTGATCACACCCTGATCGCCAACCTGGCCACCGCTTTCGCCGTAGAACGGCGTCTGATTGAGGATCAGCGCACCGTCGTCGCCAGCTTTGAGTGACGTAACCTCTTTGCCGCCAGACACCAGCGCGGCCACCTGACCTTCAGCGGTTTCGGTGTCGTAGCCGAGAAACTCCGTCGCGCCGGTGCGTTCCTTGATGTCGAACCAGACGGTTTCTGTTGCCTCTTCGCCTGAGCCCTTCCAGGCTTTGCGCGCGTCGGCCTTCTGTTTGTCCATCGCTGACGCGAAGGCTTTTGTATCAACTGTGATACCCCGCGCGCGCAGGGCATCTTCCGTCAGATCGAGCGGGAAGCCGTAAGTATCGTAGAGTTTGAACGCGACATCGCCGGGGAACACCGCCCCTTTTTTCAAGGTGCCCGACGCATCGCCCAACAGCTTCAATCCGTTTTCGAGCGTGCTTTTGAAACGCCTTTCTTCGAGCAGCAGCGTCTCGGTGATCATCGCCTGACCGCTGACAAGTTCCTGATACGTGTCGCCCATCTGGCGCACGAGGGCTGGGACCAAGCGGTACATCAGCGGGTCGCGGGCGCCCAGCATGTGCGCATGGCGCATGGCGCGGCGCATGATACGGCGCAGAACATAACCGCGGCCTTCGTTGGACGGCAGCACGCCGTCGGCTATCAGGAAACTCGTCGCCCGCAGATGGTCGGCAATTACTTTATGGCTCGCGTGCGCTTCACCCGTGGCCGGCACGCCCGTGGCATCGACCGAAGCAGCGATCAGCGCCTTGAACAAATCGGTTTCATAGTTGTCGTGCGTACCCTGAAGAACCGCGGAGATGCGCTCCAGGCCCATGCCGGTGTCGATGGACGGTTTAGGCAGCGACACGCGATCGCCCGGAGCGCGCTGCTCGAACTGCATGAACACGAGATTCCAAATCTCGATAAAACGATCGCCGTCGGCATCGGTCGAGCCCGGAGGGCCGCCGGGAATTTTCGGGCCATGGTCGTAGAAAATTTCCGAGCACGGTCCGCACGGGCCGGTGTCGCCCATGGCCCAGAAGTTGTCTGACGTCGGGATGCGAATGATCTTACTGTCGGCAAAGCCGGTGAGCTTTTTCCAGATGCGGGCCGCGTCTTCGTCCTCGTGATAGACTGTCACAAGCAACCGCTTGGGATCGAGCCCGTATTCCTTCGTGATCAGGTTCCACGCAAGTTCGATGGCGCGCTCTTTGAAGTAGTCGCCGAACGAAAAGTTGCCGAGCATTTCAAAGAACGTGTGGTGGCGCGCGGTGTAGCCGACATTGTCGAGGTCGTTGTGCTTGCCGCCGGCGCGCACGCATTTCTGCGATGTGGCAGCCCTTGAGTAACCGCGCGTCTCCTGTCCTGTGAAGACGTTCTTGAACTGCACCATACCGGCGTTGGTGAACATCAGCGTCGGATCGTTGCGCGGCACCAGCGGCGACGAGGCAACCACCTCGTGGCCTTCCTTGCGGAAGTAATTCAGAAACGCCGATCGAATGTCGTTAACGCCGGTCATTGGCAGGTCCGCTTACGGAAGGGTGAAAAGGCTGCGCGGTTGTACCTGAGCGCCGAACACCGTGTCCACTCAGGCGCGAGCCGTAAGTGCCATCTCCACAACGTAAAAGCGGCGGGATGCTGTCGCACCCCACCGCCCAATCAGGGGCTTATGGATTCACGATCGTACCTGGATCGCGACTGACGCGCAGCCACGGGTGCACAGCCGCAGGACCGCCAAATAACGCCCTTCAACGCTTGCCGCGGGCACCCTTCTTGGGGGCTTCCTCGACATCGGGCAGCACGCCGTCTTCATCGGGTGTTTCGGCGTCATCGTCGCCGCTCGCCGGGTCGACGAGCATCTTGTCAACGATCAGACCGGCATTGGCGCGGATGGCCTTTTCGATGGCGTTGGCAATTTTCGGATTGTCCTTGAGGAACTGCTTGGTGTTCTCACGGCCCTGGCCGATGCGCTGACCTTCGTAAGACATCCATGCACCCGACTTCTCGACGATGCCAGCCTTGACACCGAGATCAACGAGTTCGCCAACCTTGGAGATGCCTTCGCCGTACATGATATCGAACTCAACCTGTTTGAACGGCGGCGCGACCTTGTTCTTGACCACTTTGACGCGGGTCTGGTTGCCGATCGCTTCTTCGTTGGCCTTGATCGAGCCGATGCGGCGGATATCCAAGCGCACGGAGGCATAAAACTTCAAGGCGTTGCCGCCGGTGGTGGTTTCGGGGTTGCCGAACATGACGCCGATCTTCATGCGGATCTGGTTGATGAAAATCACCATCGTGCCAGACTTTGAAATCGAGCCGGTAAGTTTGCGAAGGGCCTGGCTCATCAAGCGGGCTTGGAGTCCTGGAAGGCTGTCGCCCATCTCGCCTTCGAGTTCGGCCTTGGGTGTCAATGCCGCCACCGAGTCGATCACCAGCACGTCGATGGCGCCGGAGCGCACAAGTGTATCGGCAATTTCGAGTGCCTGTTCGCCGGTATCGGGCTGTGAGATCAACAGATCTTCGACCTTCACGCCAAGCTTACGGGCGTAGACCGGATCGAGTGCGTGTTCAGCGTCGATGAAGGCGCATATCCCGCCCTTCTTCTGGGCCTCCGCTATGACCTGCAATGTGAGCGTGGTTTTGCCGGACGATTCCGGCCCGTAGATTTCAACAACGCGGCCTTTGGGCAGACCGCCAATTCCGAGTGCAATGTCGAGCCCAAGCGAGCCCGTCGAAATGGCCTCAATGTCGTGAGACCGGTCGTTGGCGCCCAATCGCATGATTGAGCCTTTGCCGAAGTTCTTGTCGATTTGTGCCAGCGCTGCTTCCAGCGCCTGTTTCTTGTCCATATTTCCCCCGTCGACGACTCGAAGCTCTGGCTTGGTCATGATCCACCTTATGGCATGAGTTGCAGGTCATCAATTTCGACCCCCGTGATTCCTGTGTACCACTTTTGTTCTAAGTTGTAAATCACGTTTTGTTCTCATGGGTTTTGGGGTGAATAAGGCTGGGGCCGCTCAGCGTTGGCATGGCGTGTGGCAGCGGCTAAC
>JANNXL010000258.1:0-2456 GCA_031409575.1 Hyphomicrobium sp. | reverse complement strand
ACCTGCCGGTCGCAAGCCGCGTTCGGCAAAAAAACCGCGCGCAGTTGAGCGCGACAGCAACGACGCGATGACGCAACCTTCTGTCGTGCCGTCTGTCTCGGGTTCTAGGCCCACGGCGTAATCTGCGCCCACGATATCAGCCGTTGAGACATCGCCCAAGCCTGCCGCCGATGGTCATGTGACGTCTGTGAAGTCGGTCGATGAGAAGCCCGCCAACGCTGGGGGCGGCGCCGAGATCGTCAGCCTCGATCAATTCCGCAAGAAGTAGCGCTTACCCGCGGTTGTTGGTCACCGCCACCCACGCCGGATCGTCCTGCGCGCGGCGCTCGAACGTCAAGAAGTCATAATATCCGCAGCGGTTGCCGCCAGGGTATGCGCGGCACGCAGCCGGCCGGGCGGTGTAGATGGTGCAGCTGCGCCTCTCAGTATCGAAAAAACGGCAGATCTTGCCGAAGTGCTCGTCCTTCTTGCGGCGCATGACATAGCTTTTTCCGTAGACGGCTTTGGTAAATTTCTTGGCAGCCTTATCGAAGGTCAGGCCATGGTGTTTTGCGAGGCGCAGGACATCGCGCCTGGTGAGTTCGATCACGGGATATGAGCAGCAAAATCCAGGGCATTTCTTGCAGTTGTACACGGGGGCTTGGAACCTAAATCGAATGGGTTGCGCGCAAGCCCGTGACCTCGAAGCGGAAAAGCCTGAGAGCCGGGCGGTGACGTGATGGGCTACGTTGCCGGAAGCGTTGCCGATTATCAACGCCGGGGCCGTTCAAAGCCTTCGGATAAATTGGCCGCTGCGACCGTGCCGCAAGCTGCATGGACCATTTGCCCACCCCAGTGGCGCTGCCGCCACACTTTTGTTGTTATGGTTTGGTCCAAGGTCCGGCGGGTCTCGGGGGTGGCCAAAAACTTCCCCGCACGGAGCGTTTCATCGCAAGGCCCAAGCTGGCCTCGCTATGGCGCATGAGCGAATTGGGGTTGAGGGCGTATGACCGATTTGGGACGCAGCACGGCGGAGGTTGAAACCCCTGTCAATCCCTACAGCTTGCTTGAAGCCGTCAACCACTCATCGGACACGGCGCATACGGCGTGGCTGATTTTCCTCGCGATCATGACGTACCTCATGATTGCGGTGGCCGGCGTCACGCATACCGATTTGCGGCTTGAGACGCCGGTTGAGCTGCCGATCCTTCAGGTCAAAATTCAGCTCACGCAATTCTTCCAGTTTGCCACCGTCATTCTGGTTTTGATGCACGTGGGATTGGTGTCGCAGCTCGTGCTGCTCGCCAAAGAAACGCTGGAGTTCGACCACGCCGTGCGGCTGCTGGAATCGAGCGATCAGCGCACGCATCCGCTGCGGCTTGAACTGAACAACTTCTTCTTCGTGCAAGCCATCGCCGGGCCGCAGCGCAGCAAAGTGATGAGCGCATTTTTACACGGCATGTCATGGCTCACGCTGGTGGTGCTGCCTGTGGTGCTGCTGCTCTATGTGCAAGTGGTGTTTCTGCCTTATCACAACGTGAGCATCACCTGGACACATCGTTTCGCCCTGCTGGTCGATATCGCCATGCTGATTGCCATCGGCGTGTTTTTGATCAGGGTCGAAACGAACTTCAAGAATGCCTTCCTGCGCACCACATCGGCGCACCCGTATAGCTTTGTGGCGACCACCATTGTGCTGTCACTGGTCGCGTTGTTTTCGTTTTTCGTGGCGACAATACCCGGTGAGGCGCTCGATCGTTTCACGCAACAGGTGAGTGGTGCAAGTGAGCGCGGTCAGCGCTATGCCGATGGCGGCTTTGCGTTTCCCTTCATGACAGCCAGCGCCGATGGCTCGTTATTCGGCGTGTTTCGCCGCAACATCGTCGTCACGGATACCGATCTTGTCGCCGATAAAGACCTCACCTCGGGCGAGCCAAGTCTATCGCTGCGCAACCGCGACCTGCGCTATGCGAAGCTCGACCGCTCGGATTTGCATCAAGCCGATCTAACGGGAGCCGATCTCGATGACGCGAGCCTTGCAGGCACCGACCTGCGAGGCGCCTGGCTGACGTGTGCCGACGTCAACGAGCTCCTTCTGAGCGAAGACCGCACCAAGGCGCGGTGCACGTCGGCCGAACGTGCGAACCTATCGCGCGCCCAGTTCGATGGAGCTCATATGAGCGGCGCGGATCTGCGTGCCGCGACCCTGACGGACGCAGACCTCGAACAAGCGGACCTGTCCTATGCGTTGCTGAGTGGAGCCGATTTCTCAAGCGCCAAGCTCGACAAGGCTGATCTGACGGGCGGCGTTGCGGCGCAAGGCGCGCAGTTCCTGATCGCGTCGCTGCAAGGCGCAGACTTGACCGGCGCGCAATTGCAAGGCGCGGATTTCTCCTCGGCGAGCCTGCAAGGTGCGCTTTTGAATTACGCGCATCTGCAAGGGGCCGTGCTGAAAGATGCCCAGCTCGATGCCGCCG
>JANNXL010000257.1:0-1725 GCA_031409575.1 Hyphomicrobium sp. | reverse complement strand
GCCAAGCACCGCGATCATCAGATCACCGAACAGAAAACTGCTGCCGAACAGAAACCAGAACGCGGCCGTGGTGTAACGCCTGGGGTTGGACGCATCGCGCAGCGTCATCCCGGCGACCAGCATGACAATCACGCCGATCAGATAAAACACCAGATCAATGCTGATGATGCTGGTCATGGTTTGCTCCCGGCTTGCGCGTTCAGTCCTTGCTGCCAGTCATGAATCTGCCGCGCAATGCTGGCATCGAGCCGGGAGAGGCGGAACAAATGAATGATCAAGGCACACAGCGCTGTCGGAATCGCCCACAAGCCAATCGCCAAAGGTTCGACGTTGGTGATACCGTTTTCCTTGAGAAACGCCGTCATCAACAGCACCGCGCCGAAGGCGATAAAAATGTCTTCGCCAAAAAACAGCGCAACGTTGTCACAGGCCGCCGCATGCGCCGCGATACGGTCGCGGATGTGCGGTGGCAGTTCGCCATGCCGGTTGCTCGCCGCACCTTCCGCCATCGGCGCCAGCAAAGGGCGCACCGTTTGCGCGTGCCCGCCCAGGCTGAGCAGACCCAGCGCGGCGCTGACTTCGCGCACGACGAAATACAGCATCAGGATGCGCCCGGTGCTGGCGGCACGAATGCTCGCAATCCAGGCCTGCGCGCGTTCCTTGAGGCCATGGCGCTCCAGCAACCCAATCACCGGCAGGATCAACAGCGAGCTCGCCAGCTGGCGGCTGTTCATGAACTTCTCGCCAAAGGTTTCCAGCACCGCAAGGAAGTCCATGCCAACCGCCAAACCAGTGACCAGACCGGCCAGCGTGACGACCAGCAACGGATTGAAGCGCAGGGCAAAACCAAGCACCACCACCGGAATGCCAATCAACGGTAGTAGCAAATCAATATTCAAGATGGGTTCCTAGCGGTGTGACGGCAGCGACCGCACAAGGATATTTTTCTCTGCTAGCGTGTCGCGGATCAGGCGCGCCAAGGCCATCGCCTGCTTGCCATCACCATGCAGGCAGACCGTGTCGGCTTTAATTTCCAAGGTCTGCCCATCAACACTAACAACCCTGCCTTGTTCGACGAACATCATCGCCTGTTGTAGCGCCTCCTGTACATCCTCGATACAAGCACCCGGCCGACTGCGCGCCACCAGATTCTTGTGTGCATCGTAGCGTCGATCAGCAAACACTTCCTCGGCAACCGCGAGGCCCGCCGCCTTCGCCACAGAAATCAGGTCGCTGCCGGCTAGCGCAAACAAACGCAAGGCCGGATCGATATCCACCACGGCCCGAACTATCGCCTGTGCCAGCAGCGGATCACGCGCCGCCTGGTTGTACAAGGCGCCATGGGGTTTGACATGGACGAGTTGCCCACCTGCAGCGGTAACGATGTTGCGCAATGTCGAAATCTGTTCAGTCAAGCTCAAGTACAAAGCCTCGCTTGGCATCTGCATCGCCGTCCGGCCAAAATTTTCCCGATCCGGAAAACTCGGATGCGCGCCGATCGCGACCCCATGTTTCATTGCCGATTCGACGGCGGTGCGCATCGAAACATAACCACCCGCATGGCCGCCGCAGGCGATATTGGCTGAGCTGACACAAGCCAATATCTCATTGTCGTAAGCCTCGCCTTCGCCCAGATCGGCGTTAAGATCGATGGTCAATCCTTGAGTGGGAAGCGTCTCAGACATGGTTTCCATAAGCGCTTTGTTCAAATCGATAGTGTGTTTG
>JANNXL010000256.1:0-7279 GCA_031409575.1 Hyphomicrobium sp. | reverse complement strand
GCCGTGCCGCTCGCCTATCAGATGGCGCTGTCGTTTCCCGAGGCGCCCCGGCATGACTGGATGATTGAATTCGCGTCCGGACTCGATGCCGCTCAGTCGGCTTTCGGCATTGGCCTGCTAGGCGGGGATACAGACCGGCGGCCGGGACCCATAACCATCACCATCACAGCATTCGGGCATGTGCCGAAAGGTACGATGGTACTACGCAGCGGAGCTCAGGCTGGTGATACAATCTTTATGTCGGGCACACTGGGGGATAGCGCCCTAGGGTTGAAGTTGCGCCATGCTCGAGTTCTTGCGGGGGTGTGGGGGCTAGTCGCTGCGGCTGTGGCGCATCTTCTTTGCCGGTACGTTCGGCCGCAGCCATGGCTGGCGTTGGGGGCTGCGCTCAGGGAGTACGCCTCGGCCTCAATGGACGTGTCGGACGGTCTGATGAAAGATCTCGGCCGGATGTGCCGTGCAAGCCATGTAGCAGCACGGGTGTTCCGGTCAGAATTGCCGCTGTCGGATGCCGCCGGCGCGGCGCTCAGCGCTGTGCCCCCGCTGATCGCCAGCATTGTCGCCGGGGGTGACGACTACGAGATCCTTTGCACCGTGCCGGTTGTGCGAGCGGCGGCTTTCCTGGCCGCAGCGCAGAAAGCTGGCGTGCCCGTTCGTGCCATCGGAACGATCATGCCGGGTGATGGTTGTGTTCTCGAAGGTTTGCAAGGCGAAGGCCTGCAAACTGATGTGGCGGGATGGGATCATTTTTAGGAATATTGTGAGCCGTGCGCGGGGTGCAACTCTGCGATGTTATGGCAACAGGTGGAAGTGCTTGAAACACATGTGCCGGGGGTGTCTTGTCTTGATAAAGCGACACTGTTTGGCCATATCGGTAAGGCCTGGATCGGCACGCGCCTGCGCGACTCAAGTTGGCGCATAAAAAGCGCTAAACGCCTTGTTTTTAGAATACCTGAAGGGTCCTTGATGCCAGGCGACAGCAGAGTGATAGCGCAGCGAGCCCCGGCCAGTGCCGCGCGCCGGATGACGGTTGCGCTCATGACCTGTGCGACCGTCTTCGTGGCCGTGTTCAATTTGCTCTCCGCTGCCAGCGCCCAGCAGAGCCAGGGAAACTGGTGGGAGAGCCTGCAAGGTTTTGGCGCACCCAATTTCTCGAACACTCCGGCCCCCGTTGAACGCGCCGTAGTGAAGGCCGATCCGCTCAACGATTTGCGCGCGGACGATTTGCCGTGGCGAAGTGACGAGATGGCCGATCAAATCTCGCGCGCCATCGCGGTATACGAAAAGATTGCCAACAAGGGCGGCTGGCCCGTTATTCCGGGCAACCGGATGATGCGGCCGGGCGACGACGACGAGCGCGTGCCAATTCTGCGGCGGCGGCTGGCTGCTACCGGAGACTTTCCAGCCAAGTCCAGCGTGTCCAGCGACTACGCTTACGACTCGGTGACTGAAGCCGCTGTTGTGCGGTTTCAGGAGCGCAATGGCCTGCGCCCGACGGGCCGCGTTGACCAGCAAACGCTTGCTGCGCTTAACATGACGGCCGAAGAGCGGTTGCAGCAGTTGAAGACGAATTACGAGCGCGTGGTCGAACTTTTGCGTCAGCCGCCCGACGAACGCTACGTGCTGGTCAACGTCGCAGCCTACCAGCTTGAGGCCGTCGATCGTTTCCAGGTGCAGCAGCGCCACCGCGTGATCGTGGGGCGCGAGGGTCGTGAAACGCCAAGCCTGAAAGCCAATATCAAAGCATTGAATTTTTTCCCGTACTGGAAAGTGCCCGACAGCGTGGCGCAGCTCGACGTCATTCCGCGTCTGCGCAAAGAGCCGGACTACATTTTGAAGGAACAAATCCGCGTCATCAGCGGTGACTTCAATGGTCCTGAACTCGATCCGGCCTCGATCGATTGGAACCAGGCTGAAGCCAGCAAGATCAAGTTCCGCCAGGATCCAGGTCCGCAAAATGCACTCGGTCTTGTACGCATCGACATGCAGAACGAGCACGGCGTTTACATGCACGATACGCCGTTGAAGCCGCTGTTTCAGCAGCGGGCGCGGCCGTTCAGTGCAGGCTGCGTTCGCGTGCAGGACGTGTTCAAGCTGGTGGAATGGCTGGCGCGCTATGAACCGGGTTGGGATCAGCCAGGCCGCGTCGATGCCGTCCTTCAGCAGGGTCAGGCACTCGATCTGACGCTGTCCCGGCCAGTGCCGGTTTACTTCGCCTACATTACGGCTTGGGCCGAGGCCGATGGTCAGGTGCAGTTCCGGCCGGATATTTACAAACGCGATGGACGCTTGTCGGGGCAAGAAGTGATTGATCCCGAGGCTCCGCCGCCGCCATCTCAGGGCTTCGCACCCTAGAGCATTTTCCGACGAAGTGGCTCCCGGTTCGTCGTCAGAAAATGCGACAAAACAAGAGAGTAGAGCGCGGATCTGATTCCATCAGATCGCAAAGCGCTCTAGCCAATTCTATTAAGCGCGCACCCAGCCGTTGGGTCCCAGGCGCTCCTGCGGGCCAAAGCGCGTTTTGTAACTCATCTTGCGTGAGCCATCGATCCAATATCCGAGATAGAGATACGGCAGACCCAAGCGGCGCGCCTGATCGATGTGTTCCAGAATCATATACGTGCCGAGGCTGCGTGCACCGAAGTCCGTTTCGAAGAAGCTGTAGACCATCGAGATGCCGTCCGACAGGCGGTCACACAGAGCGACTGCCGCCAATGCGCCGTCACCCGCTTCTGGCTCAAGCGGGTTCTCGGGCTTGACGCGGTATTCTGTCATGAAGGTCTTGATGACGCTCTCTTCGACCATGGTTGCAAAATCCATCACCGTCATATCAACCATGCCGCCATCGCCGTGGCGGGCGTCTATGTAATTGCGAAAGAGCTGGTACTGTTCGGGCGAGGGCACGGCAATCACGCGCTTGGCTGTGACGTCGCGATTGCGTTGGAGGACGCGCGTCATACTCTGCGTCGGTGCAAAATCGGCGACCACCACGCGCACCGACACACACGCATGACACCCTTCACAGTACGGCATGTAAGCAATGTTTTGTGAGCGGCGAAATCCGCCCTTGAGCAAATTGTCGATCAGCGCAAGAGGTTTGTCGTGAGTGAGGTGCGTGAACAATTTGCGTTCGAGCCGCCCCGGCAAATAAGGGCAGGGTTGCGGTGCCGTGACATAGAATTCCGGAAAATGCTTCTGCTGCTCAGACACGTAACCGCCACCCCTTCGCGCCGGCAAGTGCCCGGCGGTCCTGCCTGATCGGCATCGAGACTGTTGAGTGATGATAGCCACCACCACCCGGTGCAATCAAGGCCCTGAATCGCCTTGCTAGTCCCCCCGGATTGCTGGTTGCTACAAGCCTAACCCGACGTTCTCTTTTCAGTTGTTTGGGATTGCGCCGGTGACGCAGGTCCGTTTTCTGGCAGCCCGGCAGAAGCTTGTTCAGACGGGAGCCAGAAACGGTTCAAAAACGTGAGCCTCGCGGCACCCAGTTGCTGGCCGTTAACGGACACAGCCACGAGCTTCGGAGATGCCGCAAACGACGAATTCCCGTCGAACGCACACAAGATGATCGCCCGCTTGCTGCGCCCTTCTGCTGTCGTCACCGTGTAAAGCATGCGTGCGACCAAGCCACCGGCGCTGAGATTTGAACCCAGTTGCTCGAACGTGCTGCCTTCGGGATTGAGCACGTTGAGGATCGAGGCGCACGCCGTTTCCAAGCGGCCGTTTCCGCTGCGCGCACTCCAGCTTTGAAAAGCATAGACAACCGCAATTGCGGTTGTCGCCGACAGAAGAACGGCCATTCTGGAACGCCGCCAAAGAGGCTGCACAGATGCTGCCTGCACGACAGCACGTTCCGGGTTCCGGAGATCGGGCCTGTCGCCTGGCGGAGTGACTATTTCCGGAGACATTAGGCCCAAAAAGCCTCTCTCTGCACACGTTATTATGCAGCTACCTTACCGGCTGCAGCGCGCAGATGCGAACCGTTTTTAAACGGCCACGCAATGGGGCCACTTATTTTTTGTGGCCGTTGTTGGGATCGAGCAGACCCGCTCGCGCCGGTGGGGGCGTTGATGTGCGCCGTGGCTCAGCCGAGCCTGCACTACTACTCGAAGCCGGTGCCCCGCCGCCAGCTGAGGCGGGTGGCGGAGCTGCGCGCGGGCGCGATGGTTCGATTGATCGCGGGCCCGGTAGCGGCGTGACGCGCGGCTCTGGAACTTCGCTGGGGCTAGACATTTCGTCTGAAGTATCCCGGCGTGATGCCGTACCTGACCCCGCTGATTGGCGGCCGAACTGATAGCCTGCGTAAAATGCAAGGCCAGCCACCGCCAGCAACAAGATCAAGAGCTGAGTTGAGATCACCATCGCCGTTTCACCTCTCGAGGCTGCGTGCGGAGCGCGTTGGCACGTATGTGCTTCTGTCTAAAACATTGCGTTAGTAGACGCCTGCGGCCTTCAATTGTCTACCGCGCCGCTGCGGCTGTTGCGTCGATTGCTGGTGCCTCGGCAGGTGCTTGGGCGTCGCTCTGTTCAATTGAGGCATAGGTGAGCCATGCCACCGAGCCAACTGCCACCACCAATATTAACACGCCGAGCGCAATGCGCTTCAAGACCCAGCCAAAAGACATGGGGTTGAGGGGCACGGACGATGTTGCGCCCCCGGTTTGATCAACGCTCGACATGTAAGTCCCCGTGTCAGCCAAGCCTCGCGCCCGGCGCCCTTCTGATTTTGCTAGAACGCTACGTTCTGTATCCGTCATATACTGCGGTTATGTGCAATCTGCTCAGGCAGTTTGAGCGATTGTGTGTCTTGGCCACTAAGCCTGCCGATTACCCCGCTGAAAAAAGTTCTCAGCCCAAACTCCCTCAATAAATTCATGCGAGAGGGGGTGTCGCGGGTCAAGTAGGCAAGGTCGTTCGGGTCCGCACCAGTGGTGAAAGTGACACGCCCGAACCTCACGCGAGGTGCAAGGTTAGCGCGTCAGTTCTGTGTCAATGGCTTGAAGCAAAACGCATTTCAAATTAACTGGTGGCGCGTGTCTTGGGCAATATTCTCCCTGAGAACAACAGTTGTCGCCATCCAGGTCCCCAATGGTTGAGCCTTCTTTGCAGCCGGCGAATATGACAACCAGCCTGCGCCGGACTGTTGCCCTGGTGGCCGCTTTGAACTTCGCTTACTTTTTCGTTGAGTTTGGCGTTGCGCGCGCCATTGGCTCGGTCGCGCTTTTTGCCGACAGCATCGACTTCCTGGAAGATACAACCATCAACGTCTTGATTTTGGTGGCGCTGGGCTGGACGGCAGGGCGGCGCCGGATCGTTGGGCTTGGACTGGCAGTCATCCTCATGGTGCCGGGCTTTGTGGCCATTTGGACGGCATGGGATAAGATCAGCAATCAAGTTTTGGCCGAGCCCGCTTTGCTGACACTGACCGGTGCGGGAGCTTTGCTCGTGAATTTTACCTGCGCCGCGATACTGGCGCGCGTGCGCCACGACGGCGGGAGTTTGACAAAGGCCGCCTTCTTGTCGGCACGCAATGATGTGCTGGCCAACATCGGGATCATCGGGGCCGGTATGCTCACGTGGATCACAGCATCCATTTGGCCGGATCTCATCGTCGGGCTGGCGATCGCAGCATTGAACGCAGGAGCCGCCTACGAAGTCTATGAGGCTGCCCAAGGCGAAACCGATGATGACGGTAATGTATCTGATGGATCTACGGCTTTGAGGCCCAAGCCATGAGGCGGCTGCTGCCCGGATTTGCCATGCTCGGTCTGGCAGTGACGGTTGCAGTTGCCGGCGAGAGCGACCGTGCGGCCATGACCCGTGACGCCGTTTGGCGGAGCATCTTTGCACGGCCCAAGGTGCCGCTGAGTACGCCTGAAAACAGCCACCGGGTTGAACTCGGCAGGGCTTTGTTTGCAGACAGCCGTTTGTCGGGTGATGGCACGCGCGCGTGTGCTTCGTGTCACAATCCGGCGCGAGGCTTTACCGATGGACTAAAGACCGCGATGGGGCGCGATGGCAGCGTGTTGCAACGCAATACGCCGGGTCTCTACAATCTGGCGTGGAGTTCGCTTTTTTTTACCGACGGCAGGGTGGCCTCACTTGAAGAGCAATCGCGCGTTCCCATCACCACGGCCAACGAAATGGGCGGCGACTTTGCAACCATCGTGACGCGGTTGAAATCCGATCCGCCCCTGGCTGAGACATTTGCCGTCGCCTTTCCAGCCACCCCGGAGATCAGCGAGCAGACGATCGTGGCGGCGCTGTCAGCCTTTGAGAGGACACTTGTTTCGCAAGGTTCGCGCTTTGACCATTGGGTAGACGGTGATGACGCAGCCCTCACCGCACAGGAACGTGACGGCTTTGGGCTGTTCGTCGGCAAGGCCGGCTGCGCTGGCTGCCATGGAGGGTGGCGCTTTACGGATGACGGCTTCCGGGACATCGGCTTGCCGGGCGATGATCCGGGCCGCAGTGCCATTGTGGGCGGGGCTCCCGCGTTGCGCCAGTTCAAGACGCCGGGCTTGCGCGAACTCGAACATACAGCGCCGTACATGCACGACGGGTCTCTCAAGACATTGCGCGACGTGGTGGATCATTACGCGGGTGGCTTCGTGAAACGTCCTTCCGTCGACAGCAATTTGGTGCGCGATCTCGTTTTGACCGAGGCCGAGAAAGAGGCACTCATCGCGTTTCTCAAGACGCTGTCGTCGGCACAATAACCTCTATCTGGATGGTTCTTCATCACGGATCGACTGCAATCACGCGAATCGAAGACGGACTGCCCGCTAATTCACCTTGGTCTATTTTTTGATCGTGGCCTTGATTCAACAGTGAGGCTCAATTGCAACAAATTCTTCACAATGATACAGATTGCCCATTTTTTGGGCCAAAAATCTTAAATGTTGGGCAAGGAGTGTCGTGGTTCAATCTTCGCACGGCCGACCAAATCACTTAGCCTTTGCAAGCGCTCGCAAGAGCCAAAACTAAAAAACGCCGGAAGGAAGCGCTCCCAGTCATCAACTGGCCCAGTCGATCGGGCCAAGCCGAACTTGGGGTGCCACAATGATTGAACTCGTTGTTTCCGTCTGCCTCCTCGACGACCCTGCGCGTTGCAAGGACGTAAGCCTCGTCAATGCTGAGGATGGCATGAACACCATGCAGTGCATGATGCAGGCCCCGCCTGTCACGGCAGAGTGGATTGTCGACCATCCCAAATGGCAATTGAAGGGCTGGACCTGCCGCAGGGCCGGGCAGATCGCAAAGATTTAGGCGGACT
>JANNXL010000255.1:0-4338 GCA_031409575.1 Hyphomicrobium sp. | reverse complement strand
GCCGCTCAAAGCAGAACGAGAATATCAAGTGACGCCAAACACCGGTTTAATTGCTCTCACTGGGCAGCCGGCCGCCGTGCGCGTTACACAACTGCGCTCTTGGCACTGCCGCGCCCGTAGATGGTGCCGAGCTGATAGATCTTGACGGCGCACGCCGGCTGCACCGCGCCGAAATCTGCGATCTGTTCAGCCGCTGAGTACGTGATCGCAGGTGAAGTGGCCGCAATCGTCCGTTTCAAGGTTGTGCCTGAAAAAATATCGACCTCGTAGCGCTCGTTGTCTTCGCCAAGCGGTACTTCGGCAGCATCCCAATTGTCGCCACCCACGCGCGTGCGCCGGATCCACGAGATGGAAATGTCGGCACCGGCACTTCGCGCTGCCCGAACATAAGCCGGAGACAACGGTCGCAAGCCCGCCGCCGTGAAGGTAAAGGGACGGCTGGCGTAGCTCTGATCGCCGATATCGCGCGTGGCAGGCCCATAGCGCCAGTTGAGAGCAAGCCGCACTTCATCGAGCGTCAGATCCACCGGAACCACATCATCCGTCAGCAAAACAAAGCGTGCGCCTGCTGCCAACGGCGAGCGCATGGCGAGTTCCGTTCCCGCCTGGCCGCGCAACAACCCTGAGAGCTGGTACGTTTTGGCACCCACAAGCGCAGCGGTCTCGAACTGCAACACTTCCCATCCGCCATCAGGATTGCGCACGGCGGCCAGGTTCTGCCCGGCCAAGACTTGCAAGCGGGACACTGAAGCAAGCTCGCCCTCAGCCAGCTCAACGCGCACGGTGTTGGCCCAATCGGTCACGCCCAACGGTCCAGATGAGAGCGGATCGAGCGTGAGGCCGACGACGGCTGGCGATGACGCGATTGATTTCAGCACATAGCCTGTTGTTTCGGGCGATCCGTAGACAGCCACGCCGCCCGGCCATGGCGATTGGAATGCAGCAACGTAGCCATCTTCCGGCCCTTCGTCGCCGCGCAGCAAGGGCAAATCCAAGAACTCGACGAGCGGCTGGCCCACAGCTTCGGCCTCGCCTGTTGTGCCGCGGCGCGCAACGGCAGGTGCGCCACCGTAGACCTCGGGATCGATGGAGCGGCCTTCACATTCGCGCGCCCCGTGATCGCCGATATCGGTGATGCGCACGAGCCGCCCGCCCGACTGAGGAAAATCGACCTTGTCACCTGGCTCGATGGCCAGTGCACTTGGCGGCAGGGTGAACGCGGCACGTTCTCGCGCCGCCCAGGCCTCGTACAGCCATGTCTCGGCAATGGCCGAGCCGCGCTCCGGTTCCAGCACCAGAGGCACTTCGGCTTGACTGACACGGCCGCTGGCTCCGGTAAGCCGGCGTGCTTCGGCGACGGCCTGACGGTAGTCGCCCGCACTGGAGATAAACGTGATCTTGGCCGACGCTGGCAATTCCGTTTCCTGCCCGCGCGTCAGTGTCAGCAGTTCTGCGCCTGGCTGGCGCTCGACGAGACCGTCTTCCGTCAGTTGGGAAACTGCCGGCTCTGCTCCGCGCTGGCGGAACACAATCTTGCCGGTGCTCTCGATGCTGTCGAAAAAGTAGGCAAGTTCGAGCGGCTGCAAGGCATCGCGCGCCGACATGACACGGTCGATCACATAGCCGGTGACGATGCCGGTCAGTGCACCAGTCTCGTGATCGTAAAATCCGTGCTCCTTCAAAATGGCTTCGACGGTTTCAGCCAGCGGCGCACCCGCAAAGCGTCCATTGAGCCAATGCCCGAGCCGCCAGTTCTCGCCATCGCCCCAGACATCCGTGTTGTAGGGGAATGCCGGAAACGGCCGCGCATCCCAGCAATAGACGTGGATGCGCGCCAGATCGGCCATGCGCTGGCTGGTGAGTGTGGAGATGGGGTTCGCACCCGCGAGGTAGCCCAGGCTCGCCGGATCGAAGGCTTGAATTAGCGCCCGCAAATAGCGGCGCTGGATGAGGTCGTCCCGGGTGCCGCGCGAATAGTATGGCAGATAAGATTCCGAACTTTTCGGATCGATGAAAACATTCGGCTGGTTGGCGCCTTTGTCGGCGCACGGGCAGCCGGTTTCCATGATCCAGAACGGTTTGGATTGCGGCACCCAGGCCGTTGCCGTTCCGCCTTCAATGCCCCCCGGACGGTTATAGTGGGCGTTCGACCACCAGGATTGGATGTCTTTAAAGCGGAATACCCATGGCTTGCCGGCACCATCGGTGATGGGCGTGCGCACCTGCGCATCGCGATTGGCAGCGCTCGCGTAGTACCAGTCGAAGCCTTCGCCGCCGCGCACGTTGGAGCGCAAGTATGCGAGATCATAGGTGGACCGCGCACCCGCCAGATAATCGAGATGCGTTGAGCCATCGCGCCAGTCGGCAAGAGGCCAATAGAGATCGAGGCCAATGGCATCGATAGACGATGACGCCCACAGCGGATCGAGATGAAAGTAAACATCATTGCTGCCATCGCCCGGCTGATGACCGAAGTATTCCGACCAGTCCGCTGCGTAAGTCACCTTGGTTCCCGCACCCAGAATTGACTTCACGTCGGCAGCAAGCTGAACGAGCGCGGTAACAAATGGATACGCCGATGCGCTTGATCGCGCCGTGGTGAGCCCACGCATCTCGGTGCCGATCACGAACGCAGTTACGCCGCCTGCCGCCTTGGCGAGATACGCGTGATGCAGCACCATCCGCCGGTAGGACCACTCGGCGGGACCAGAATAGATGACCGCCGTTCCTGACAACGAAAAGTGACTGACGGCGGCCGTGCCGGCAAAGGTGGAAATTTGCGTTGCCGCCGCGGCAGTCTTGTCGGCCGTTCCAGAAACACCCGGGCCTGGATGAACTGAAATGCGCCCGCGCCAGGGATAGACCGGCTGCGCGCCGCTGCCATCGAGCGGATTGGGAAGTGAGTTGCCATCGGGCACGTCCATCAGAATAAACGGCGTCAAGACCACGTCGAGGCCACGCGCCTTTAAATCTTGAATGGCGCTGACAACCGTTTGATCCGACGGCGTGCCGCCGTAGGCCGGGCGGCCATCTTTGACACTGATGACGTGTGCCGAAGCACGCGCCAGCCCCGCCACGCCCCACGTTAAAGGCTGTGTAACTTTGTCCGTGCGATCAACGCCGGGTTTCAATTGGCACTGGCTGGCGCGCAAATCGTCTCCGAACCAGCTAACAATCAGCGAAACGGACTTGACATTGGGCAGCGTCTGCTCGAACTGACGCAGCGAGGCTTCCCAGTCTGTCGCGGCCTGGCGTGTATGCACGTTCTCCGACACCGCGCGGCCATCTCCGAGTATTTCGTTGACGGGGCTTTGCGCGTAGACAAACTCGCCCGATCCCGGAATGAGCACCGCACCCTTCACTTCGCCGCCGAAGGCTTCGATGGCGCGATACACTTCGAATGAGAGCTGCGGAATGCGATTGCCATAAGCGGCGAGCGGCATGTTCTCGAACACCACGTAAGCCGTGCCACGGAATGCCGGAGCATTCACCGCACCGAGCCGCGACGAGATCAGCCCATCGGCCGATTGCCCCTCGCTGCCCTTGTGCAGGCGGTACGTCAGCCGCGAGAGATTGATCTCGCGTCCATCCGCCCACACCTGGCCAAGTCCGCTGATCGTGCCTTCGCACAGGGCAACAGCGAAACTTGCCGAATAGCGGTACTCGATTGTTTCCGTTCCGGCACTTCCGCCGGACGATCCCCCGCCGAGCCCCTTGCCCGAACTGTCGCCGCTCTTCTTGCGAACGACTTTCTCTTTGATGGCGTCGGCCCAGATCACCTGCCCGCCAAGCCGCGCGCGCCCGTAGAGCCGCGGGATGGGCGAGCCCTCTGTCGATCCGGTCATGTGCACGCCGGCGAGACGAGGACCTTCGACGGTTCGCGTTTGGCCGGATGAGCCAAACAGAGCGTTGTCGACGTAGGACCCAGCGAACGCCCCGATCTGGGCGCCGAGTGCGGCTCCGCCGATGGTGGCCCCGAACACAGAAAGCCCAGCCGGGAGCACGGCCCCGCCGATGGCAGAGCCGGCAACTGCGAGTGCAAGTGTCGCCATGCGTACTAAATCCTAGGAAACCGGAAGGCGGCCGCAACGCGCCGCGTCCACCATGGCGTCAGGGTCACTTCGCAAACCGGGTGCCCTTCGACGGCGTGGATCATTGACGTCTGCGAAACCTTGATCCCGGTGTGTTTGGCCACGAGTCCCGCGCGCAGGCGGAACACAAGCACGTCGCCAGCTGAGGCTTCGCAGATTGGAATCGCAGCGAGATGCCGTTGTGCCGCTTCGATGAGCGTTTCGCAGCCATTGGCTTCTCCCCAATCGCGTGAGTAGGCGGGCGGGG
>JANNXL010000254.1:0-2365 GCA_031409575.1 Hyphomicrobium sp. | reverse complement strand
TGGCTTTTGCCGCGCCACGCCGGGCGGCCGGGCTCGGGCGCTTCCTCTGCCGTCCTGCGTCTCGCTATGGCATCCCTGAGCTGGATGTAGGCCGCGTCCTGCATCGCATTCATGCGCTTGTCGCGTTCAGCCCGGTAGGCTTTTCCCTCGGCGTCCGCCAAGTCCTTGTCCCGCTCCCCGGCATTGCCGAAGCCGAAAGTGCGGTTCATGAAGGTATCGAACTTCTTCTGTCCCTCGGCTGGTGGTGTGGCCGGTGTTTCAGGCGCGGAGGTGGAGGCCTCGAATTCGCTGCGGGCAAGGCTCTCGCCTTTAGCTTGTGCTTCACCCCGGCTGAACGGATCTGAACGGGTCGGATCGTTTAATTTTTCCAGCTTCTCATCAACGAATTCGAGCGCAGCTCCGAAGGATCGTGCGATTAACGCGGCGGCGGGTTTTGCCGATTGTCCGATGCGGGTAAAAACCCTGTTTGCTGCCGCACCCGCCCGCTCGAAATCTGCCTGTATACGGTCGGCGGCTCTGGCAAAGTCTCTCTCTACTGTGCCTGCTCCATCCTTGGAGATTTTCTTCTGAAGCTGGGCCCAGTCGCCTTGGTTTTTTAGCAATGCTTCGATAGCAGCGCGGGCCTGCATGTCGCCGAAAACGCTGTTTATCTTGAAAGCGTCGAAGGTTCCATCCTTCATTCTGGTGAGCTTATCCATCAGCCTCACAACGGTCTGGATCGAGCTTTCACCTTTTTTGGCACCTGTCACCAATTCCTTCTGAAGATTGATGCCAAGGTCTTTAAAACCCTTTACGGTGTCTTCGCTTGTGATCTTCTCATAGAGGTTCATAAGCCGGTTGGAGGCCTCGGCGGCCGAGCTGGTAGAGCGTCTCATAATCTGCAATTGCGCAGTTACATCGGACAGGCCTTCCAAACCGGTTTTGCCCACTTTTGAATAGGCTGCCAATGCAGCGGGCATTTCCCGCGCCAGATCCTTCATCTCCACCTGACCCAGCTTGGCTGATACAGCCATTCGGTCATAAGCCTCAGGTAGTTGATCGACTGATACCTTCAGGTTTTGCATCACTGCAATGCCTGAACTCGCCACGTCGTTCACTTCGGCGAAAGCCGCTTTTGCTGTCTTGACGGTGGGGGTAACCGAGGCAGTCGATGTCTTGAAATCCTGCCCGGAAGCAGCGAACAACTGTGCTGTCTTCACCATTTCAGAGGCTGTAGTTCCAAGCACTACGCCTTGTGCGCGGAAGCCTTCTGTTGCCTTGCGAACGGTTGCATCGGTTTCATCAGTGGTGATGCCGAGCTCCTTTTCTGCAGTTTCCAGTTTGGCGAATTCAACCAATCCTTTAACAGCCAAAGCAACCGGCAATCCCACCGCGACTGCCGCTCCTACCATGCCTGCACCGGCCCCCTTGGCCGCTGCTCCCA
This sequence comes from Hyphomicrobium sp., assembly GCA_031409575.1. GTDB lineage: Bacteria > Pseudomonadota > Alphaproteobacteria > Rhizobiales > Hyphomicrobiaceae > JANNFX01. The sequence goes on along the minus strand of JANNXL010000254.1, from coordinate 942 downwards.
GCAACGCTCCCTGTCCCGCCGACATACCACCGCCTTCCGTGGCGGCGGATTTTCCGGTTGACCGGCGCAATTGCTCGGTGTTCATACCTCTTCGGTTTTGAAACCCGCCAAGGTCTTTCTTGATTTGATCGAGGCCCCTCGGCTTCGCGTTGGTGTTACCCAGTGCACGCGCTTCGGCCCGTGCCTTGGCTATCGCGGCCTGTGCAAGGCTGGCCTGATTGGCCGTTGTTTTCAGTGATGCATTGAGCTTGTCGCCACCCTTTGCGGCATTCAGCGCTTTTGCCTCGGTGCCAACACCACGCAGGTCTTTCTGTGCGACTTTGGCTTGGGGCGACAGCCTGTTTACAAGATCAAGAAGGAGGCGCACCCTCATGTTGCCAGTGGACATCGATCACCCTCTTCCCGTGATAAACAGCGCCGCCTCCGAATGCCATGTCAGCACCTCATCAACGGCCATAGAAAGCACCTGAGGCAATGGCGTATGCGTGATCGCCGCGAGTTCCGTGCAGTAGGCCGGGAAAGAACTCAGCCCGCGTCTGCGGCGCGGTTTGCCGCGGCCGCCAGAATGTCCGTTTCCATCATTTCCGCGCCCAGAAGGGCGCGCGGCAAGAAAGGGCGGATGGCTGTGGCCACCTCAAGGCCATCGTCAACATCGAGCGCCGTCAGGATATCAGGGTGTATGCCAGCAATCGCGGCGCGTGCCCGTATGTTGATGCTTTCCTCGTTGTCATCCTGCATGATGATGTCGGTCAGATCCCGTGCCGTCAGCCGCCGCAGGGTCAGCGCCGAAACCGTCACACCGTCCACCACAAGGGGAAACTGCAAGGGCACGGTCACCGACCAGTCCTGCGGGTTGGCCGGTGTGATGACCGGCCGCTGACGCTGGGGTGGCGCGGTGGGTCGAGCCTCCGCTGCCGCCTGTGCCGCCATGAAATCTTTTGC
>JANNXL010000253.1:0-13327 GCA_031409575.1 Hyphomicrobium sp. | reverse complement strand
GCCGTACTGGGCGGGGCCGAACATCTGAACGGCCTGGCGGGCGTCCTTGATGGTGACCTTGTTGAACATCGCGGTGTTGGGCTTGCACTGCAGGTTCGGCGCGATGACGGCGAGGAGCGACGTGAAGCCGTCCTTGTTGTTTGTCAGCGTGTTGCAGAATGCAGTTTCAACAGCCGAACCGCGCGGTCCGATGAGGAGATCGATGTGCGCCACTTCGTTGCCGTCGCCGACGAGCGATTCGCCGACCATTACGCGATTGATCTTAGCCATTACGGGTAGTCTCCCTTTGATTAGTTTAGATATAGAATTTCACAGTCACCGCCGGAGTCGGATCTTTGAAGATCTAAGAATGCTCCGTGGGCGGCCGTCAGCAGTCGCCGTTAAGGCTATCGGTGTTGTCAGCGAGCGGCGACGGCTGTCCCCGATCCGGTTTCCAGATAGCTCTCGTGCTCTTCGCACGGCGCTGTCATAGCGCCAGTACCGTACTTTAGACAAGTGGCGAAGCGCCGCTTTCTAAGGGATCCAGAGCGACGCGCTCTTGCCGTGCTTGCTGCCATTGCCCTAGCACAATCAGTAGGTTGCTTGCACCATTTAAGTGGTAAGCGCTGCATCCTCCAATTCCGTCACAAATAAGATCGCGGCCATCAGGTCGGCGAGCGACCCTGGGTTCAACCCGCCGGACTTCAATTCTGCATCAAAATCGATCAGGGCGCGCTGTGCAGCCGGTTCGCTGGGACGTGCACGGGCGTTCGAAAAATGCTGGGCTTCGAAGGTCGCGGCCCGGTCCCGAACAGTCTCCGCGACACTCGTTCCGAACTTGCGGGCAATGTGCGTGTCGGGAATGCGGGCCAGCGCATGAAGGAAGACGCGCGCGATGGCGTCTTCAGTGCTCCAGCCTTTGGCGATGCGAGGCGCGAATTCAATTGCTTGCAACGTGAAAACCCGCTGGAAGTCCGTGACATACTCCTGCGCGATCAGATCGCGCGCGCTCGCCATCCGCATAGCGTCGAGAAGGGAGACGCCTTGCGGCGGCGGCTCGCGCACATCGGCTGCGGCTTCGCTGCCAATGCCGCCCGGGTGTGCCGTTGCGATGGCTCGGAAGACGTTGGCTGCATCGCTCTGGTCGAGCCCCGCGAGCACCTGCTTCAACCTTGTTTTTAGCGAGTCTGCTTGGCCCGCCGGGTTTTGCGCCGCAACGGCCAACGGCGCACAGAGCAGCAAGATCCCGAGGTTGGTGTTGCAATGAACCGCTGCAAAAGTCGCGTTAACCGCGCGCAAGATGCGATCACCGGTTGAGAGTTTTGCATTTGAGATGTGCGGTGCTGCAACGCGCGCGCTCGTCTCGAAGTCGGCGACCTTCATGCCGTGCCCATCGGCAAAGACATGCACATTGCCAGGCTTCAGCGCGCGCACTTCCGTAACACAGGCTGAGACGAAAGCGTTGGAGATTTGGGATTGAGAGAAACCACCCTTCATGGCTCGATCTCTACCCAACGTCATCCCGGCGAAGGCCGGGATCCGACCATGTATCAGCGAAGACTCGGTCGTTTGTTCTTGAGGATGTCAAGGAACGCGCCTTTCGGGAGACTTGGACGGATCCCGGCCTTCGCCAGGATGACGGCTCTAGGGAAAAATCTGGCCAAACAAATCATTGCGCGAGTGATGCGGCCTGGCAACCCCAACACGTTTCACAGCAGAGCCCAGATTACAGAACTACCGAACGGCGCTCGCCCCCACACTCGCCAGAAAATCTTCGGCGAGCGTTGACGCGATATCAACGTCGGCCACGCTTTGCAGACCCTTCCAGGCCGGGTTTGAGTTGATCTCCAAGACCATCAGTTGGCCGTCTGGCGCCTTGATCAGATCGACGCCGGCATAGTCGGCGCCAATGGCTTTGACGGCAGCAAGCGCTAGCCTTGCCATCTCGGCGTCAGGCTCGTGGCGTACCGGTTCGGCACCCTGATGCACGTTCGTGATCCACGTTTTCCCTTTGCGGGTCATGGCCGAGAGGATCCGGCCCGCCGAAACAAACACGCGCCAGTCTTCGAACTCGGTCGCCTTAGCGTCGCGAAGATATGTCTGCATATAATAGACATGCCCGATCTGATCGGGGGCTGGCAGTTCCAAGGCCGTCACCGCGCGGCGGATGCCGTTGCCTTGACTGCCAAACAGCGGCTTCACCACAAGCGCCCGGGCTTCGGCAAGGGCATGATCCAGCGCCGCGTCGAGACCCTCAACAACACGCGTCGGCGGCGTTGGCAGACCGGCTTTCTGAAACAGAAACGTCGCGGTCGATTTATCGACACAGCGCTCGATGGCGCGCGCGTTGTTCCACACGCGCACGCCGCTTTCCTGGAGCGCGTGCAGTATGCCAAGCCGCAGCGTGATCTGCTCTAAGCCGCCCGCTGAGATCGAGCGAACAAAAGCTGCATCGGGCAATTGGCCGTCAACGCCGGGGATATCGATACCGGACGCGCAGCGCGTATCAAAAGCGCAGGCTTTGAGTGTGGTGGTGGTGACGCGCGCACCACGCGCTTCCAGCGCTTTGGTCAGCCGCCGCGCGTGCCAATCGCCGCCGTCTTCTTCTACGAAGAGCGCGATGCGCTGTATTGTGGGGGTTCGCCCCAGGGGGTCTGACCCCGCGGCAGGGCTCTCACCTGGGGTCAGACCCGCCGGGTCTGACCCCGAACCACTCCGCCCCTCATTCACCTGAAACTCTTCTCGACGATTTCCGGCGCCAGTTTGCCGGCCATGAACGATGACCCCGTGTCCAGGTTCGAGACGGTCACCAGCGCCGGGCTGAACAGCATGGCGTCGATCTTGTAGAAGTCGCCGTTTACTTCGGCGAAGGTTTCGGCAAACGGCTTGCCATATGAACTCGACGTGCTCGACGGCAGCGCATCGGCGAGCTTCTTGGCCTCGTCGTCCGAGCCGCGCACGAACAGCTGGATGCGGCCGCCGTAAATGATGGCGTCGTTGGTGCGGCCCATCGCCTTGACAAAATCGGGGATCGGCGGGGCGATGGGAGCCACGCCATAACCATCCACGATATTTTTCAGTGGGAAGTGTAGCGCGTGAGCTTTGTGCAGCGAAACTTCGAGCACGCGCGCGGCAATCTGCACCGTGCCAGCGAGACTGCCCGTCGGCGCGTAGAGCACCGTCAGATTGGCTGCCGGAATTCCGCAGGCCACCGCCACATTCAGCGCGACCGCTGACGGCGGTGCCTTGTCGCCTTCGATAACGAGGGCGCCGGAGGTGTGCGAGTCCGTATAACCAAGCTCTTTGTAGAGCTCTTCAACGCGAGACAAGGCGCGAGCCGGACCCGAGCCGAGCGCAAAAAAGCCGGTGGCTTCATCAGTGATGGTCCAGCCGGCATATTGACTGCCAAGGCATGCCACCACCGGGTTCGACGAATGGACCATCACGCCGAGCGGCCAGCGCTCGAGGCCCGATGATGTTGTGAACGCGACCGTACCCAACCCGCCCATGCACACTTCGCCGAGCAGACGCCCGGCTTCGAGCCCTCCTGGCACATTGGCTCCCAAATCGATACGGCGCTCGCCGGCTTCACCAGTTGAAACCGCGCAGCGCAGCGCATCCGCGTTGGCTGCAATTTCATCGACGATTTTGCCCGCGCGCGCGTTCACGCTTGGGGCTGAAGTGTTCGACATCATAAGACGCTCGCTCCGTTCGTTTTCAGGCGCTGTCATACAGCATTGCTTGAAGTTGTCCCATGCGGGTAAAGCACAAACATTCAGCCTCGTCAGGCGTGGCGGCTTCGGCTTTGACCGTCGCAATCGGATTTCGCGCCGTAATGCGGCTGCCGGGAGCCGGGCGGTCCATAACCCACTCCGGCCAATCGGTGATGTTAACCGTAACCGGGCCCTGATCGGCATAGAGATAGGCGACGGACCGCGCGGCCGGCGGATGCCACTGGTTCTGCAAAATCTGAGCAGGGTCTTCGCCGGTGCAAGCAGCAATATGCGCCGCGAATAAAGTCCCCTGCGCGTCGTCGAACACGTCCAGCGTGGCACCAGGCCGGGCATTGATCTCGATCAGCAAGGGTTCGCCATCAGCAGCCAGAAAATCAAACGAGACAATCCCCATAAGATCAAACTCACGCGCCAGTGTCAGGCAAGTATCGATGAGACGGGCTTCGAGATCTTCATCGAGCGTCAAGGGGCCGGTGGCGCCACCGTAGCGATAGGGCTTTGAAGGCCCGGGCGACGTCCATTGACGGCTGAAGGCAAAAGCGTCGCCCTGGGGGCTGACGATACCCAGCACTGAAATGGCATCGCCTGAAACCTTTTTCTGGAAGTAGGCGTGCTTCGAGGGCTGATCTGCGGGCGTGGCTTCGCGAATATGTGCGCCTCCGCTGCCGCCAATTTTCTTGATCAACCATCCCGATGCAGAAGCCGGCGGATCAAAGCACGTTTCAGGATGGGGAATGCCAAGGCGGGCAAGTGTTGGAAAAAACTGCGCCGGGGTCTTGCAGCGGACGTTCGCTCTCGTGCTGGTTCCCAGCACTGCGTAGTCATCTTCCAGCGCGCCCATGAGCAACAGCCGGTCTTCAAAACCAGCGCCTAGCACCAAGCCTATGGGCGGCTCTTCTGACGCCGCCGTCAATTCGCTGAGAGCTGACTCAAGCGATGTGCGCGTGATGCCAGTGGTAACAAACTCGGCGATATGGGCAACGCCCAGAGACGCCGCGCGCGTATCTTCGTCGCCATAGCCGTCGGCAACCAGCGGCTGATAACCGGCCCGCCGGGCAGATTGTGCAAGCGCCCGCCCGGAGTATCCTGCGATAAGGACCGCTTCGCCGCTCACACTCTCAAGCCAAACCCGTCAGTGTCTTGGCGAGGGCATAGGCATGGCGGAAGTCAAGGCTCAAGGGCTCCTTCGATGCCAGCATCTGCTTAAACAGGCCGGATTCCGTCTTGTACTTGATGTCGCCAATCGCCAGCGGACCAACGCCAAGTGCGTTGCACCCGCCGAGCGGCGCGCCGTCCATGAACAGCTCCATGCCCTCGACGCCGGGAGGCGGTACAGCATTTACGTCGGCGATGACCATCAGTTTTTGGGCCAATTCTTTGTGCTCTTTGGAAACGACCTGCACGCCAGCTGCGGCGGCCGCAAAAATCACTTCGGCGTTAGCGATGATGTCGCGCTTCTGTTCGGGTGTCTCGCCGTTTACGGCTTCAAGGTCGACGCCAAAACGTGCCTTGGAAATTTCTGCATTCTTGATAACGCGCTCAACGCCGCGATGCGCGACAAGCTGGACTTCGGCACCCTCGAGCGCTGCAATAATCGATGAGGCAAAGCCGACGACGCCGGTGGCGCCGAACACGGCAACCTTGGTGCCCTTCCAGCCACGGCCAAACTTGAATTTCAAAATGCGCTCGACGCAGGCGACCATGGCAGCTGCCGTCGTAAACGACCCAGCGGGATCAGCAAAAACCGATAACTGGAACGGCGGAACCATGGCGTTACGGGCGGCTTCCATCATATCGAGCGCGAGGATTGCATCCTTGCCGCCGATGAACATGCCGGTCCGCACCCCGTAGTCCGGCGGGCGCGAAAAAATGGCGTCCTGCACGAGCGAGGCGACTTCTTCGAGCGCCACATTGGTGTAGGGCACGATAACTTTGTAGCCCGCGTCCGCCGCCATGTTCACATCGAACGGGCTCATATGCTTCTTGGGTTCAAGCATATGAAGAATGGGTGTGGCGTCGCTCATGCGGGTGTCTCCGAAGGATTTTTCTTAATTTTTGGAAGAGGTTAGGCGGCTTTGATGGTCGCGCCCGTGTTGCGACCGCTGACGACGCTCAACGAAAGGCCCAACCGTGTAACGTCTCCGACTAAAGAAGCATAGAGTTTCTTCGCCGCGGCTTGGCTCTCGACAAAAGCAAAGCCAGTTGGCCCCCAAGAACTCTGACCGATTCCCTTTGCGCCAGCCTGTTCAAGCTGATTGCAAACTTGACCCACGGCAGGGCTCGACCACGGGCTGCCGCCTTGTGCTGGGGCAAAATGACTGCCGACGATGTGCTGAATTTCAGTAAGACCGGCACCAAAAGTCTCCAGATCAGCTTCAACGAGGCCCGGAAGAAGCCGCATCAAAATGAGGCGGCTGAGGTGGCCTGCGGCCGCTTCGGAAAATTCTGGCAGGCCAGCAAAGGCGCGCTTTTCCCGGTCACCATGGACGCCGACGGCGGCCGGGTCGGTGACGAGCAAAACGCGCCAATCTTCTGGAAACGGTTGCCGGGCGAGTACGGGCGGGGCGTGATCGGACGGCCCCTTGCCGCCATCAATTACAAAGCCACCTGTCTCAAAAGAGGCAATGCCGATTGCCGAGCGCGCGCCGCGCTCCACCAGTTCGCCCAATTCACGCGTCGAGACATTATGGGCATTGAGGTTTGCTAGGCCTGTACCAATCGACAAGGCGAGTTGCGTACCAGATCCGAGGCCGGCATGCGCCGGTATTGCGCTCTCCACATGCACTTTATAGGCACCGGGAAGTTCTAGGGCGCCGGCGAGCTTCTGAATCAGGCCGAGCGCGCGGGCACTTTCCGCACCGGCCGCGGCGAAAGCCGTCGCGCGCTCCACAGTGAGGCGGGTTGCGGGTTCACTGAGCGCAAGGCCAATACTGCCAAAGCGGCGTCCTAGGCTGCCATTTAGATCCAGAAAGCCCAAATGCAGCCGCGCCGGCGCGCTGATCGCGACGCTAGATTTGGAGGTTGCGTTCCGGCTCTGCTTCAATTCAGTCATGCGCTGCCACGAAAGAGGTACGATCTGAAAACTCGGGATAGGATGGGAAGATGAGGCAGCGCTGTAGCGTTTTAGCTGCAGTGCCGCAATGAGCCCGCGATCCTCTAATGTCCACCAAAGATTGGGAGAGAGCAACATGAGCGTCAAAAATGAGCCCGCCATTGAGGCAACCGAGGTCGAAGCGCATTTGGCAAAAAAACTGCCGGCATGGCGGCTAGAGGACGGATGGATTCGCCGTACCTATAAGACGAACAGCTGGAAGGGTACGCTAATGGTTGTCAACACCGTTGGGCATTTGTCGGAAGCCGCCTGGCACCACCCGGACATGACGCTGTCCTATGCCTGGGTTGAAGTGCGCCTGATGACCCATTCCGCCAAGGGCATCACGCGCAAGGATTTGGAGCTGGCGCAGAAAATCGAGGAGGTTGTCATGTGGCAGCCAGCCGCCAATCCGGAGTCAGCGCTTGATGGCACACCCGCGACCGATCTGCGGTTTGCGTACTTAAAGTACGAGTAGGCGCCAGGCATGGCTGACTATGACGCCGTTATCGGCCTTGGCTGCAATATGGGCGACAAGCGCGCCCACGTCGCGCGCGCGATTGAGATTTTGACGTCGGCTGGCGACATCCGCCTCGTGGCGCGCTCACGCGACTATCGTTCAGCGGCGTGGGGCAAAACCGATCAGGATTGGTTCGTGAATGCCTGCATCGCGGTCGTCACCAATCTAACTGCGCATGAGTTGCTGGACCGCTGCCTCGATACCGAGCGTCAGTTGGGCCGCGTGCGCATGGAGCACTGGGGACCGCGCGTGATCGATTGCGATCTCTTGGTGTTTCGCGATGTACATTTGAACACCCAAGAACTGACCTTGCCCCACCCGCGCATCACTGAGCGCGCGTTTGTCCTGGTGCCGTTGTTGGAGATCGCGCCTGAAGCCGTGATTGCAGGCAAGCGGGCTTCACAGTGGCTTGCAGGCCTCGACGCATCTGACGTGGTGGCGATCGAGTGAATCAACATCAAAAAAATCGAAGTATCGTCATCCTCGAAACGGCGAGCCAGCGAGACGTTTCGGGGATCCAGGGATTGATGTACCGCAGGTTCTAGAGGTTTTGTGCCTTCTGCACGTGTTTCGCTGGATCCCCGCGCCCATCGCGCGAGCGCGCCCATGCCGCGGGGATGATGAGAATACGAAAACGCCGCCGGTCTTGCGACCAGCGGCGACTTCAAGCTTTTATTTTTCAAGAGAGTTACGGCGTCGGGCATTCTGACTTGATATAGGCAAGCAGGTTTGCGCGATCGGTTTCATCTTTCACGCCTGCCGGGAACAGCATCTTGTTGCCGGGGATGACTTTGTCGTCTGCTTCCATCCACGAGAGTAGATGCGCATCATCCCATACGAATCCAGCGGCTTTCGTGGCTTCCGAGTAGGCGTAACCTTCGTGGCTGCCTACCTTCTTGCCCAGCACGCAGGTCAATGCCGGGCCGAGGGCGTTTGCCGCGCCATCGCCGATCTTGTGGCACACGCCGCACTTTGAGAAGACCGTCTTACCGGCTTCAGCATCCTGGGCGGAAGCGACGACGGGGCCAGCAAGCAGCATAGCGGCAGCAAATACAAACTTTTTCATAGGTTTCGTTTCTCCCGAAGATGCGGATGCCCGGTTAGGCGGGCTTTTCCGGAACAGAACTTGATAATCATACTGCCAAGTTTTTCCTGAACCGGCTGTGAACATCTTGCCGCACTCGCCGTTTATTTGCATCTCCATACTTGACGAAACACTTGCCTCAGACAGTCAACGCCATGCCAAAAACCTAGGCTGGAAGCCAAAAGATTTGCAAACACTTAGCTGGCATCTGCCGGTGCGGTTGTCTTTGCACCTCCAATGCGCCGGTAGATCAGTTCCGGAGACGTTGCATGACTTTCCACGTCAGCAACTTTGGCCCACTCGGCGTGCTTGCTGGACAGGGAGCAAGCCGGATCTGTGTTGGCCGCATCCCCAGTGAGCGCGAAGGCTTGGCAGCGGCAGCCGCCGAAGTCGATCTCGCGGCGGTCGCAGGAGCGGCACGGCTCTTTCATCCAGCTCGTGCCGCGGTACATTTGGAAGGCCGAGCCGCGCATCCAGATATCGGCGAGCGGGGTGTCCTTGATGTTGTCGAACGTCAGGTGCGGCAGCGACTCGGCCGCGTGGCACGGCAGCACTTTGCCTGACGGCGTGATGTTGATGATGCCCCGGCCCCAGCCGCCCATGCAGGGCTTAGGATACTTGGCGTAATAATCCGGCACCACGAAATCGATGACGAGCACGCCTTTCAGGCGCTCCTTGGCTTCCTCGACGATTTCGTAGGTCTTCATGAAGGCTTCTTTGGTCGGCATCAGCGCCGAGCGGTTCTTGAGCGCCCAGGCGTAATATTGAATGTGCGCGATTTCTAAGCGCCCGGCCCCGCACTCGACGGCAAAATCGATGATGCGCGGCACATTGTGGATGTTCTGGCGATGGATGGGAGCGTTGAGAGTGAGCGGCAGGCCGAGTTCCTTCACCCAGGCGGCGACGGCGATCTTCTTGGCCATGCCCCCCTTATATGCCGCGATGCGGTCGGCGTTTTCCGGGTCGACGTCCTGGATCGACAGCTGCACATGGTCGAGGCCCAAATCTCGCAGCTTCTCCAAGCGGTCGCGTGTCAGCGTCACGCCAGCGGTGATCAAGTTGGTATAGAGCCCGACTTCGGCGGCGACCTTGACGATGTCTTCGAGGTCCTTGCGCGCCGTGGGCTCGCCACCCGACAAATGAATTTGCAGTACGCCAAGCGACGCGGCCTGCCGCATGGCGCTCTGCCATTGCGCGGTCGTGAGTTCGGCTGCGACGCGCTCAAGATCAAGCGGGTTGGAGCAGTACGGGCACTGCAGAGGGCAGCGATGGGTCAGCTCGCACAACAGGCCGATGGGAGCACGCCCGCAGGCGGGCATGGCTGGATCGGCGACCGGGGTCGGCACAATTTCATTCATAGCGGGCTCTCCAGCTCAAGCATTCGGCGTGTCGGCGCTTACGAGAACGCCTTTGTCAGCAAGTTCTTGCAGCATGGCGACGACGTCGCCGCTGATGACATCAATGGGCGCGTTGTATTCTTTCGACAGCGCATCCACGATTTCGGTGACCGTTCGCTCGCCATCGCACAGCTTCAGAACTGACACAGCGGTGTCATCGGGATCGAACAGGCGTTCAGGCGCCAGCAGAATCCAGCGGCCACGGCCGGCATCATGACGCAATTTGATGTGACGCGGCATTGCCGGTTTGGTCTCGCCTGTGATGACGACGCGCGTGCGTTTGAAATCTTGAGACATCACGCGCCCTCCAGACGATAGGCACCCGGCGGCACGTTGCCGTTGACATAGGCGTGATACAGCGCGTCCTGCTGAACCCAGAGAACGTTGCACTTGAAGCGCACGGCATCGACGCAGGCTTCCTGCTCGGCGCGGGTGGTGCAGTGGTCTTGAATAAACTTGAGTGCAAAGCCGGCATCGTTAGGCGCCTGCACGAGGCGCTTCTTGAAGTAGGCCATGACGTTGTCGTCAATAAAGTCGTATCCTTCCAGCATTCCCGCGATGCGCTCCTTGTGAATTTTAGGCGCAAAGAGTTCCGTGAGAGATGAAGCGACCGCGACATTCAGCGGCTGCTCGCGCACGAACGTGACATAGGCTTCGACGGCAAAGCGCGTGGCCGGCAGCGCACCCTTCATGGAAATGACGTAGTCGCGCTCAAGGCCGAGCGCGTCTGTCAAAACGAGCCAGCGTTCGATCCCGCCGGGATCGTCGCCAATTCCGTCGTGTTCCGTCACGCGGTGCAGCCAGTCGCGGCGCAATTGGCGGTCCATGACGCGGCTGACGAACGCAGCGTCTTTGCGCGGCACTGCCGACTGGTAGCAGTAGCGGTTGAGCGCCCACGCCGCGACTTGGCTTTTGCTCAACTTACCGCCGTGTAAGAGCTTATGGAACGGATGCTTGTCATGATAGCGCTCAGCGCCGACGGCTTGAATGGCGGCCTCGAACTCAGCGGGCGTCCACAGCTCGTGAGAGGCAACTGGCAGTAAGCGGCGTTCGCTCATAAACGTATCTCCATTCCGTCAAACCCGATTTCCCACCCGGCGGCTTGCGCGGCACCGCGCTCGCTCGAATTATCGTCGAGGACCGGGTTCGAGTTGTTGATATGCACGTAAACCTTACGTTGGATCTCAAGATCTTTGAATGCTGCAATCGAGCCTTGCGGGCCAGAAATGCTGATGTGCCCCATGCGGGCGCCGGTCTTTTGCATCAGGCCCTGCTTGATCATCTCGTCGTCGGTGAAGAGCGTGCCGTCGAAGAAAATGAGGCTCGCGCCTTTGACGCGGGCGGCGAGCGGCGCATCGAGTTCGGCGCAGCCAGGAATGTAAAAGAACGATTTCCCAGTCGCGGTTTCGATGATCTGCAAGCCGATGGTATCACCCTCACGGCTGCCAAAATTGCCGCCAGGCTTCGTGTCTTCAAGGTAGAGGGCGACTTTGCCAGGAACAGCGAAGGCTTCAACCGTTAGTCCCAGATCTTCTCCGGCACCTGAAATCTGCGTCTTCGCCTCCAGCGGCAACTCAAGACGCGGAACGATCGATTCGTTGCACACATTGAAGACCGAGTTGGCTTTCAGCGTCGCGAGTACGCGCGATGAGCCATAAATTGAGAAGGCCTGCGCCTCGCGCAGATTGATGAGCCCGATGATGTGATCGACGTCGGCGTTCGTAAGGACGACCGCGCGGATCGGCGAGTTGCGCAGCGGTCCATCGGCGGCCGGCCACAGCTCTGTGTTGGCTGCGATCTGCTCGCGCAAGTCGGGCGAAGCATTGAACAGCGCCCATTTCACGCCGTCGCTGCTGACAGCGATGGAGGATTGGGTTCTCGGCGAAAAACCCTGTTTACTGGCCCGCACACTGGCACTGTTGCGCCCGTTGCAGTTCCATTGCGGGAAGCCGCCACCTGCGGCCGCCCCCAGAATTTTGATAATCATGTGCCCTTAAGTTTCTAAAAGTGGGCTCGCACATCCAGGCCCGCCTCGCCGAAGGAAGGTCCGGAAAACGGCAGCGGCGGCCGGTTAAACGGCCGCCGCGCTAACTTTGCCCGCGACGTGAGAGCGAGCAAATTTCGCAGATTTAGATGAGGTCGATTTCGGCCGGCAGATAGCTCGTCACTTCCAGGCCGACTTCCTGCTCGCGTACGGCGGGCTTGGTCCAGGACTTCATGTGATCTTCCTCCAAAAAACGATGTGCGTCTTTTTTTTGCGGTGCCAGATCGGCCCCTTGAGCCCTTCCAGAACCGTGCGGCCATTTCAACCGCGCGCTCAAATTGCGGAACGGACATCTTGTGTCAAGCTGTCCCCGTCGTTGCACCGCATTAATCACCGTAGGCTTTATTTGCACAAGTAAATTGCCGTCACGTCTGCGTGTGTGGGTATTCCGGTGTCTGACACGCCAGTTCAGAGCGTGGTGTTGCGTTCCGTTGCGTCCGTCGCTTTTCCGGATTTGGCGGCAGCGCGCCGGAACAACTCGGTAGAAGGCTGAATTGTGAGCATATGATTCTATGACATTAAATTTAAAGGAATATAGTACTAATTTGTACTTTTAAGTCAGTCATTTATAGAAATATTTTCTATTTTACTCCATCTTGCTCCCTGCTCGTTGAACCGAGACGGCAGGATGCGGAGGCCGGCACTCCGGCCGCGTCCTGCAACTCTGGTCTGAGACGTCGAATGTGGTTGAGAAAGCGGACTAGCCGGACCAAAAGTGGTCTGCTCGTTTGGCGCCGATCTTTCTGAGCTACGGCACGTACACAACCACAAGCTCTGCAACAGGCTGGGTGTTGTCAGCTTTATTGAAGTGATTGCGAAATTGACCGTCTAGGAGACGCGCTTGGCCTTACTTCCCTCACTTCCGAAGTCTGCGCCCTTCACGGCCGAGGACATCGACCTCCTCAACAAGCTGGTACAACGCTCAACGCCGGCGCAGCGCACTTGGCTGTCGGGCTTTTTGGCAGGCCTCGATGCGGCAGGCGCTCCGGGCGCAGCTACTGCCACTGTGCCGGCAGCCGCCGCGCGTCCGCGCGTGCCTCTCACCATTCTTTACGGCAGCGAGAGCGGCAATTCCGAAACGCTCGCAATGAAAGCCAAGAAGCTCGCGTCCAAATTGAACTACGACGCCCGCATCGTCGACATGGGCGAGGCCGACGTGTCGGTGCTCTCCAAATCGAAAAACGTCATGGTCTTCATCTCGACCTGGGGCGAGGGCGACCCGCCGCAGCGCGCCGTCGATTTCTACAATGGCTTGATGGCTGACAGCGCACCGCGACTGGATGGCGTGCGCTTTGGCGTGCTCGCTTTGGGCGATACGGCGTATGCCAACTTCTGCCAGACCGGCCGCCTGATCGACGATCGCTTGGCAGCCCTTGGCGGCATCCGCGCCGCCGATCGGCTCGATCTCGATTTGGATTTCGCCAAGGCCGCGAACGTGTGGACCGAAGCCGCACTCGCCAAACTCGCCCCGCCAGAAC
>JANNXL010000252.1:0-5080 GCA_031409575.1 Hyphomicrobium sp. | reverse complement strand
GCCGCCAAAGGCAAGGGTAAGTGGGGATGGTTTTGCTTGGTACGTCGCGGATTTTGAAAGGCCCCCGGACCCCGCCCTTGGATGTATTTCCTTCCACATCTGCATGATATGGACCGATTGCACCGATCTTTGAAACCAAAGTCATTGGCAGGCCATGAACTTTATTTTCAGACGTCGAAGGCAGCCAGACGCGATGTCGCTGAGTAAGCTGGTAGGCTGTTTGAGCAAGGGACATGTCCGCTATGCGCGCTATGTTCCACCCGCCAGATTCTGGGATTGGAGCGTCTAGCATCGTTCCAATCAGATCGTCACCGAAACGAATGTCCGTTCCGCCATTTGGGCCATCCTCTAGGCGCGCTATGTTCCCGTTTACAGCATTTCTTGTAATCTGTTCAGCAGCATTTGCCCCGATCATTGGAAACGCGGGGGTGTCGTCGAAGGATATGAAGATTGCTCGCTTTTCTTCCGATGGTGTTTTGGTTGCGATCAGCATGCATTCGCCCATACCCGTGTCTGCTGAAAACGACATCAACCCATCATCTCGACCAGAAACAGAAAGAATAATCATACTGCTGTAGTTCTTTCTGAATAGCTGCCGTGTCCCTTCCCAAGCATCGCCGGTGACCATGCTCAGTGGTAGGATCAGGCCCAGCCTTCCAGCATCTTTCAGTTTTCTGTCGCCTAGAGCGACGAATATAGAACCCTCACCGGCGTTGCCATGATGACAGGTTCCCTCAGTCAAACGACGCGTCGCTTGCGACATGAGGCGCTGCTCTTCGTCAGATGAACTAAACGCTGCAAACATGGGATTCGGCACACCGACTTTGTTGGCTTCATGCCCTGTTGCCCTTGTAAACGGCGGATTCATAACGACCAAGTCGAAGCTCTTATGCGGTAGATCAGCCCACGTTTCTGCCGCTTTGGCCCCTTTGCCTTCCATCTTTTGTGCCGTGATGGCGAGAATGCCAAACCTTCGTTGACCATCCAAAAGATCGAGAGAGCCAAGGGCGATGCTGCCATCATCTTGGCGACCGTAGGCAACGGTCATAATGTTGCTTTCGGTGTAGACAACGGTCGGGTGTGCGCCCGAAAGCATTGAAGCAGTTAGATGCGCAGCAGCAGGCAAAACGTCACAACCAACCAGAGATTTAGCCATTATTTCGGCATGAATGGCCATACTATCGCCGCCATGCAGTTCGTGTATCTGACCAAGGCGTTGATAAACGGTTGATAGCAAGGTGCCTGTTCCACATGCAAAATCAGCAATCCGCAGAGACGTCAGATGTGCGCCGTCGTTCCAACTCCCTGTCGGTAGATCGTCACCCTGTGGCAACAGAAGACCGGCCATTAGTGCCGCTGAAGCGGGGGTAGTGTAGTATGCTGCCAAAAACTTTCGATCTGAGATCAGCTTTTGAAATACCGCCCCCGTCAGGTCGTGGGAACGCATCAACTGGTTTTCAACAAGTCGGTCAGCGGTATCAGCTAACTTTTCAACAAGTGCTTTGCTCTGAGCTGTAGGAACAGCTTCCAAAATCCGCCGGGATATATCGAATATCGGCCAGTAGTTAACGGCCAATATTTTTCGCCACTCAGCCAAGAGCTTGGATTTCGTTAACTCGCCTGCCCCTCTGAGTTCATCAAGACTCCGAACATCCTTCAAAAGTTCATTCGTTCCCGCAAGCGAGTGATGAAAAACAAATGCGTCAGACAGGATAGTTGCAGCCATTCGGCGGGTTTGTGTCCCATCCTCTTGGCAAAGCGCGGTAGCAATTTTTGTCAGCGACCCCGCATTGCTGGTCGCAATCTGATCCAAAATGCCAGCAGCTTCGGAAACGCCTGCAACTAGGTGATTAACAGCGTCTTCGATCAACGCGGGCGGGACGGCCCCAGATTGACTCAAAAGAGATATGTCCTTGACTGATCCAACGAGCCAGCCTGCTGAAGGCCACCGCTGTGCAGTTGCGGAGCTATTCCCCGTAAATAGAGCATACTCAAAGTCCTTGGCGTCTAGAAGTGCCGCAGACAAATCATTGCCTGCAACTTGCCGAATACGTTGCGGAATGCGGACGGCAACACTTGCCAGTATTGGTCGCCCTGTCGTTAGAACCAGTGCTCCAAGCCGTGATCGTGCTTCCGGCTCGACGGTTATCGCAGGCAGAACCTCTGTCTCAATCGTGACTGGGGAAACATTGGGCTCTTGAATGATGATATCCGGGCGACCATTGGTGCCCTTCAACATCTTGGTATTCTCAGAGCTTACGACGCCATGATGCGCCCAAGCGCGCCTTGTACCACGCAATAGTGTGGCAATTGCGTCGTTAATCGTGTGCTCAGTAGTGGCCATCCGTACCCCTAACCCAAAGCAGGTCTTGGCCGTTTATTCGACCTTTTGCAGAGACCTACTGCTTTCTTCTCGCTTGATATGATTGACTGGTAAAGTTTGCTCTAACAAGCAGATATCTGGCAATCCAGCGGCCTGTTGTTGCCGTCTTCACCGCTAAACCTATAACTACCACAATATTTTTCAGTAGAGGGAGGGCGACCAGCCTAGTATTGCCAAAATTTTTCGCCACAGACGGACCTTTCGAAGGCTTGTTTGAACTTGTCATAGGTCTACCTGTGGCCCATTGTGCGACGCAACGGTGAGACGCACTCACCTTAATCCGCGCCAAGAAGTCACAAAAACAAGCACTTATCAGAATGGTGGCCGTTCCAGGATCGCCCACCATTCCTATTTTTAAGACAATAAAATCAAAGCCCTACGGGGCAAATATGTAAACCTTTAGGGTAGGTTTTACAGTCTATGTTCGCGCTTCTCTCCTTTCCATCGCCGCAACCGCTCTTTCTGCAAGATGGACTCGGTTCGCTGCGACCGTGTAGCGGGTGACTTCGGTCAAGGTTTGATGCCCACTAATGGCCATAATCTCATGGGCGCTGCACCCGGCTTCCGCGAGTCGACGGCACGTCGCTTTGCGAAGACCATGGGGCGAAAGACCGTCAGGCAGAAGCCACTTGCCTTGGTCATCCGCAACCCCTTCCACCAGCTTCCGAAACCAGTTCGTGAAACCTTCGGGGGTCATGGGCTTGCCGCGTTCCGACATGATGAATGTCAGGTTGTCGCGGGGCAGCGCGTCCAGAGCGTCTTTAAGGTTCGCATGAATCGGAATGCTGACATGCTGCCCGGTCTTTTGTTGAACGATAGACATGACACCCGCCCGGAGGTGTTGACGGCCCATGCGCACCACATCGCCCCGTCGCTGCCCTGTGTAGAGCAAGAGCGAAAAGACCAGATGCGCCCGGCTTCCTGGCTCATATCGGGCCAGAAATGCCTCTAAATGTTCTTCTTCCCATGTCGTGAAACCTTCCGTCCTGTGGCGCAGTTTCTTGACGCCAACAGTCGGGTCATCACGCCGCCATCCCAGATCAATGGCGTGGGCCATAAGCGTTCGCACAAGGCACAAAAGCCGGTTTGCCGCGTCGGGCGTTTTGGCCTTGTCAGCCATGATGTTCAACATATGTCGCTTTTCCAGATGTACGACTCGCTTGTCTCCATGATCCGCCCGAAAGTTTTCTAGGATGTTCCGAACGGCCCGCTTGGTCGCGTCGGCAAGGCCGCTGTAATCGGCGCTGCGAAAGTAGCTGGCAACAAGAGCGGCAATGCTGCCAGGCACGGTCTGCCTTTTGCCAACCTCAACCTTGTCACCTTCTATCGCAGCCGCATATTCGGCCATGAATACCGGTGACCACGGCAGACCGGGAAGGGCGCGCCGGGGATACCCCGGACGGCGGAAATACCATCGCGGTTTGCCATGCCGATCCATCATGCCTTGGCAGTATTTTGGCGGTCGCCTGAGTTGTTTCATCCATCAATCCCAATCGTTGCTAGTCGGACCGACACTTTCCATCGAGACCCCGTCGCTAGGCACGAAGGCAGTTTCGGAAACTACGGACCCGGACAGGGCATCTATCGCCGCGTCCAACTTTTGCCGGTCGAACAGGTTCCTAGCATATACTTTAAGAGGTGGCGGGGTCAGCCCATCCTTTTGCATCTTGTCGAAAGTGCTTGGACTGACCCCGCAATAGGCTGCCGCTTCCACGCGTGACAACATCCGCTTCACCGGCGGTTCCATGGCGCCTGGGGCGTTCATTAAATCGAGATCAAGCGAACGTTAACGGTCGCAGCCCCAGCCCCGGCAGCCTTCACCACGGTTCCAATTCGGACGTTTCCGGCTGCGGTCTCGGTCACAAGGTCGGCAGCTGAGTCCCAAAATACGGGTTCGCCAAGACTCAGGATTTGCGCCCCGACTTTAGGCAGTTCCCATACGCCAGTGACTGCGACGTCTACCGGCTGTCCGGCAGAGGCGCTGCCAAGGGCAACCCCTGCGATGCTGCCCGCGATAACGACTGCGCCGGATGATACCAGTTCGGGCGCAGTGAGGGTCAATTGCAACCCGTGTTGAACGTAATTTGTGGCCATGGTTCAAAGTCCTTTTGATGTTTTCGGGTAGATGATCGACTGCCGGGGAAGTGATGCCCCGGCAATCTCGGATTCAAGTGCGGCTAGGGCGCGGGCCAGTTCGGAGTCGGTCTTGTATTCGACCGACTCGCCGTTGCTGTCTCGGACAGATCGAAGCCCGTTGAACCGGGCGTCTTGTATCCGGTCCCGCCATTCCTGAAGCTGGGCCAGCGTTGCCAAGGCTTAGACCCCCGGATTCAGGTAAGCGCCGCGCCAGTCTGTTGCGCCCGCGCCGAAGTCCAAAACAACGCGGTATTCCACGCCCAGCACGTCCCAGCCTTCGCGAGAAGCCATCTGCGGACCTTGGGCAGAAGACAGATGGCATATTCCAGACAGGGCAGCGCCGCCGGGTCTGCGAAGACATAGAACCGATTGCCAGTAATCCGGGGTTCCACCAATAGCGACAACTTGCCGCCAAAGGGGTTCACGTCATCCACCGTTGCAGCGTAGATGCTGGAAAGCAGTTGCTCTGCAGCGGTCTCTTGATCAGGCCCCACCACCAGATAGCGCGGCGTGGCATTGATCGGGGTTTTCCCGTCCAGACCTTTCATCCCGCGCATTGCC
>JANNXL010000251.1:0-13299 GCA_031409575.1 Hyphomicrobium sp. | reverse complement strand
GTGAGGCAGCGAACGCGCCGAGCCGCATGGTGCCGCCCAAATCCCCGCCGGTGCGCCGCTGTTCCAATTCGTTGCCGCGCATCCATTCGGTCATCAAGCCAACCACAGGCTCGGTGCTCGGACCGAACTCCGTCGAACTGGCCTCTGTGATACCGCACAAATTGCGAGCGGCTTCTACGCACGCCATCTGCATCCCAAAGCAAATGCCAAAGTACGGCACGCGCCGTTCGCGCGCGAATTTGGCGGCGAGTATCTTGCCTTCGGAACCGCGCTCGCCAAAGCCGCCCGGAACCAGAATGCCGTGCACGCCTTCGAGGTAGGGCGTCGGGTCTTCGCGATCGAAAACTTCGCTTTCAATCCAGTCGAGTTTGACCTTAACCCGGTTGGCAATGCCGCCATGCACCAGCGCTTCGATCAAAGATTTGTAGGCGTCTTTCAGCACCGTATATTTGCCGACAATTGCGATAGTCACGTTGCCCTCGGGGGCCGCAATGTTGCGCGAGATGGTCTCCCAACGCGAAAGATCTGGTTTGGGTGCTCCAGTGATCTGGAACGCGCTCAACACCTGTTCGTCGAGTCCTTCGCGATGGTAGGCGAGCGGCACATCGTAGATCGATGCCACGTCGAGGGCCTGGATGACGGCTTCTTCGCGCACGTTACAGAACAGCGCGATTTTCCGGCGCTCGGACTTCGGTACTTCGCGATCAGAACGGCACAAAAGAATATCGGGTTGAATGCCGATCGAGCGAAGTTCCTTGACCGAATGCTGGGTTGGCTTGGTTTTCAATTCGCCAGCCGAAGGGATGTACGGCATCAACGTCAGATGCACGTAAACGGCAGATCCGCGCGGCAGCTCGTTACCAAGCTGGCGGATCGCCTCAAAGAACGGCAACCCTTCGATGTCGCCAACCGTGCCACCGATTTCAACAAGCACGAAATCCACAGCGTCGTTGCCCGAGACGACAAACTGTTTGATGGCGTCCGTCACGTGCGGAATGACCTGCACTGTGCCACCCAGGTAATCCCCGCGGCGTTCTTTCGAGAGAATATCCTGGTAGATGCGACCCGTTGTGATGTTGTCGGATTTTTTGGCCGGGACACCCGTGAAGCGCTCGTAGTGCCCCAGATCGAGATCGGTCTCGGCGCCGTCGTCGGTTACGAACACCTCGCCGTGCTGATACGGACTCATGGTGCCCGGATCGACGTTCAAATAGGGATCGAGCTTTTTCAAGCGGACGGAGTACCCGCGCGCTTGCAAGAGCGCACCGAGGGCGGCGGAAGCGAGGCCTTTTCCGAGGGAGGAGACCACGCCGCCAGTGATGAAGATATAGCGTTGCATGGGAGCCGAGGCTTACACGAGGAGGGCTGCGATTCGAAGCGGCAAAGTGGCCACATCCACGGCTTCCGTTCGCGGCCCGCGGCAATGCGCCCACTGCGCTGCCAAACCCCAATCGGTCCAGTCTGTTAACCACGGCACCTCAGACAGGGTCCCAAACGGCTGAAATGCAGATTATTCAGTAAGGAAAATAGCGTTGTCTAGCGGCGATCCCCGGCGGCTTGCGGCAAAACTGTCTCGAAGATTGGTGCCGCTTCAGCCCCACACACCCGTTTTTGCAGAGGTGCCCGCGTTGCCGACGATTGTGGTCAACCACATGCTGGAACCACCGGGCCAGGTGACAGGCATCACGCGGTTCCTGTTTGCGCTGCTGCTTGCGCTGGCCGAAATTTCTGGCAACGACATTATCCTGGTCACATCGTGGCTTGAAAGTGAGCTTCCGGTAGCGCTGGTGGGTAGTCGCATTCGGGTTATTTCAGTCCCCTTCCACCGCAAACTTTCCGTCAATGTTGCAAGGCAGGGAAATATTATGGCCCGCCTGATGCGCGAACATGCCCCCGCCGTTGAATTCAATCCGAACCCCCTCGGCTTTTTCGCCGGCCGCTGGCCACGCATCATCACTGTGCATGACCTCTACTTGAAACTCATGCCGCAGGCGTACCCCAAGCGCCACCGGCTGACGTGGAACCTGTTGTTCCCCCTATCGGCCCGCCGAGCCGATGTGATCATCGTGCCGTCAGGTAGCACTCGGGACGACTTGGCGCGCTTCCATCCCGCTGTGGCACACAAGGCGATTGTGGTGCCCGAAGCGCCGGCGTTTGATCTCTCATCGCCTCTGACGGCGGCACCGGTTGCGGGCCGTTACGGTTTGATCGTCGGAAATTTATCTCCCAACAAAAACGCGGGTGTCTTGGTCGAAGCGCTTGCCTTGCTCGAACGGGAAGGCCTTTCGGTTCCTGTCGTTCATATCGGACGCGACGCCCAAGGCGTACTAGATGCAGCCCAGCGCAAACACAGGCTCACGACGCCGATCGTAACGAAGCCTGGAATCTCTGACGGTGCATTGAGAAGTGCGTACTCGAACGCTGCTTTTTTTCTCAACACATCGCTTCACGAAGGCTTTTGCTTACCTATCGTGGAGGCCCAGTTCTGCGGAACTCCCGTAATCGCCTCAAACCGTTCGGCATTGCCTGAAGTGGCCGGCGATGGCGCGCTGCTCGTTGATGCAACTTCGCCCGAAGATGTGGCACACGCCATCAAAGTTCTGTGGACCGATGAGGCTGCGGCTCGCGCGCTGTCGGAGCGCGGCCAAATAAATGTCGCGCGATTCTCGTGGGACAAAGCTGCGAGGCTGCTGCTTGGCGCCGTGCACTGCGCGCAAGCCCGATCAAGTCATCCGGCTCTCGCGTTGACGGCAGGCGAACGTGCTACCTCGACGGCCGAAGGCAAGTAGTGGGTTCATGAATGCACGCCACTCATGGCGCCGCTTACTGCAACTTGTCGAGAATGCCACCGCGCGGAGCGGCCGGTTCCACCGGTGCGGTTGCAGTTGCCGGGGCCGTTGGCCCGGCGGCAGGCGCTGTTGCACCAGGCGTGGCGTCAGTTGCCGGAGCCGTCGTTCCCGGTGCGGCCGGAGCAGTCGAAGCCGGAGCCGTCTGATCAAAGACCGAACCGCTCGGGGCCACTTTGGTGCGACCTGCGAGTGAAAGACCGATGCTGGAAATGAAAAATGCCAGTGCAAGACCTGCCGTTACGCGGGTTAACAGGTTCGCCTGACCGCGGCCGCTTAAGAACCCGCCGCCGCCGCCGCCAATGCCCAGCGCGCCGCCTTCGGACTTTTGCAGGAGCACCACGCCAACGAGCGCAGAGGCAATCATAAGGTGAACGACGAGCAGCACGGTTTGCATGGCAGTTTGCGTCCAATTTCAAAAATGAGAGCCCGTCTCATACACGAGCCCCGCTGTTACAGCTAGATGTCTTTGATAGGCCAGGAGTGACCCTTGAAGTTCAAGGGGTTAGCGACGGACTGGCCGGAGCCTGTGCGGGTGGTGGCTCAGACAATGCAGGTGACGGCTCACTCGGGCCGTCGGAGGCAAACCCGAAGCTCAGCGCGTCCCTCGGCGGGGGAACATAGGCATCCGACACCTTGGGCTTGGACTTGGTAACTGTCGTCGCTGGCTTCTGCGACGGCGGGCGTTCGGACTTGGCGCCGGTCCCTTCGGCGGGCTTGGTGGTGTTGCCTTCGGCCGGTTTGGCACCGGTGCCATCAGTTGGCGTAGTGGCTTGTTTCGAGGCCGTAGTTCCCTGCTGTGATTTTGGTTTCTTAGCATTCACCGGCTTGGCGTCTTTGTTTTCGGTTGCTTTGGTCTGGGGCGGCTTGGCCGCCTTTTCCGTGTCTTGTTCGCCCGGCTTATCTTCACCGGATTTACTATCACCTGCTTTGGCGGCCTTTTTGCTACTTTCGCCGGCCTTGGCAACTCCGGCCGCCGCAGGAGCCGGTTTGGGCACAGAACACCGGAAAGCGATGCCCTCTTCAAGACCGATGAGCTGTTCAATTTCCTTTAGACGTTCGGAGGGAAGATTGGTTTTGGCCCAATCCGGCCCCTTCGTCATGTCGCTTTTCAAGGCGTCGGTTGCAAGGCGCGCCCGCTCGGCCTTGAGCACATCACACGCCACGGGGTCGAGCTTGGCTGCTAGCGCGCCACTTGTAAGCGCGCTGCTCAAAACAAAAAATGCAGCAAGTCTGATGCGCATAAAATCAACCTTCGGAACCATCGCTGTGTCATCCCGGGAGCGCCTCAAGTCTATGCGCCTCATACCAACCGGCAAGGAAACCCTCGCAACTTCACCTAAACTTATGCCGCGCCGCTGCGAATCAGGCAACCAGCGGCGACTGTCGCATCAACCACTGGCCTTGATGATGCCCAGAAAATCGTCAGCTTTGAGGCTCGCGCCGCCGACGAGCGCCCCATTGACGCCAGCAACGCTGAGCAGTTCTTTGGCATTTGAGGGCTTGACCGACCCCCCATACAGCACCCGCATGCGCGCACCTTCCACTCCAAACCGCCGCGCCAAGAGCGTGCGGATTTCCCCATGAACCTCGGCCACCTGATCGAGCGTTGGCGTCAGCCCGGTCCCGATCGCCCAAACCGGCTCATAGGCGACGACTGTGTTGAGCGCCGTCGCGCCATCAGGCAGCGAATTGGTCAGTTGGCGCTTGATTACGTCCAGCGTCAGCCCGGCACGACGCTGACCCTCCGCCTCACCGATGCACACGATTGCCGTTAGGCCCGCCCGCCACGCCGCCTGCGCCTTGGCGCGCACAGCCGAACACAACTCGCCATGATCCGCCCGGCGCTCGGAATGCCCCACGATCACGGCGCGGGCGCCTGCATCAGCGAGCATCTCCGCCGATACGTCGCCCGTATGCGCGCCGCTCACCCCGGCATGGCAATCCTGACCGCCGATTTGAACGCGGCTGTCTTTGAGGACTTCGGCCATCACCATGATCAAGCTTGCTGGCGGGCATATCAGCACGTCGGCCGGGAGTGCGGGATCCAGTTCGGCCAGAGCATCGCTTACTTTAAGGGCCTGGCTTAATTCGGCCTTGCCACCGTTCATCTTCCAGTTTCCAGCGATCAACGGCCGGATGGCATAGGTAGAATCAGGCATGACGGTCCCAAAGTTAAGAGCTTGACGGAACGCACTAATCGCGGGCAATGAACCTCAAAACTTCCGACCGGCACACCACCGGCCGAACGTGGGCCGCGCAGGCATTCTTTTCGGGCGAATCTGGCCTTGCTTTCAGCGCCACGGTGGGCTTCATATCACGCCGGACGGCCCTGTCATCCAGGGCATATGTGCAAAATTCTGATCCTTGACCCCAAGCCGCAGTCCCTCATCACACGAGGCGCGCGGGTTGGCGTTGACCAAACCACTCGGAACCGACGGCTCATGCTTGACTCAATGCGACGCGGTGCCCAGAGCATCGTCGCCAAAATTTTGTTCCTACTTCTCATGGCCTCATTTGTGCTGTGGGGCATCCCGCGCAATTTCCTCGGTGGGGCTTCGACCACGGTTGCAACCGTCGGCAAGACTGAGATCCCGCTCGACCGCTTCCGCCGCGCGTTCGACAACCAAATCGCCGCCATGTCTAATGAGCAAACGGGCCGCATCAGCCGCGAGACTGCTATTGCGCTCGGGCTGGATCGCAACGTCGTTGAACGGCTTGTCGGACAAACAGCGCTTCTCGAACAGACTGCCAAGATGGGCCTTGCCGTGTCGGACAAAACTCTGACCGAAGGGGTGCGCAGCGATCCCATGTTCCAGGGCCTTGACGGCAAGTTCAGCAAATTCAACTATGATGGTTTTCTGCAACAGCTCGGCATGAGCGAGCGCGGGTTCTTTGCATTGCGCCGTGAAGATGACCTGCGCGCCCAGCTCACGGACACGCTGACCGCCGCCACCGTGGTACCCAAAGCACTTGTGGAAGTGACGCATGCCTACGATGAAGAAGTGCGGGTGACGGAGCACTTCACAATCGACGCAATCAAGAAGGTTGTTGTCGAAGATCCCACCGAAGCAAAGGTCATCGTCACGTACGAGAACAACAAGACCCAGTTCATGACACCGGAGTTCCGTAAAATCTCCGTTCTTGTTTTGACGGTCGAGGAGCTGAAAAAGAGCGTCGAAATATCTGACGCCGACATCAAGACCTCATACGAAGATTCCAAAGCCACCTACGACAAGCCCGAACGCCGACGCATTCAGCAGATCCCGTTCAAAGACAAAGCAACGGCGGAGGCGACGCGCGCAGCGATTGCTGGCGGCACGAAAAACTTCGTCGATGCCGCCAAAGAACTCGGGCTAAAAGAAACCGACATCAATCTCGGCATGCTTTCGCAAAAGCAGTTGATCGATCCGATCGTTGCCAAAGCCGCCTTCGCATTGGCCCGCGATGAGGTCTCGCAGCCCATTGAAGGCAAGTTTTCGACACTCATCTTGCGTGTCATTGAAATTGATGCGGGTAAGACGACCACGTTCGAAGAAGTCAAAGACCAGGTCCGCGACAAACTTGCGACCAAGAGGGCGGAAGGGCTGGTTCAGGAAAAACTCGATCTTGTCGAAGAGGCCCGCAACGCAGGCAAGACTTTGAAGGAAGCGGGCGAGAGCTTGAAGCTCACGTACAAAGACGTTGAGTCGGTCTCGTCCGGTAACAAAACGCCGGACGGCAAGACTGCACTCGACATCACAGATGCAGCAACCGTCCTTGACGCGGCTTTCGCAACGCAGCCTGGCACCCAAAACGACGTGCTGAAGTTGCCATCAAACGACTACGCTTGGTTCGATACGCTCTCGGTCACTCCACCGCGCCAAAAGTCGTTTGACGAGTCCAAGGCTCTGGTCAAAGACTATTATCTAGATGCCGAACAGAAAAAGCAGCTGAACGCGCTGGCCACAAAATTCGTGGCGCGGTTGCAAGCCGGGGAAGATATCAAGAAGCTCGCCGGGGAAGCTGGCGGCACGGTCGAACGGTCAGAAAACGTCAAGCGCGTGATGTCGGTGCCGGGCATGAGCCAGGCCGCCATCAGACTGGCATTCACGCTGCCCAAGGGCAGCGCGGCGCATTCGGAATCCTCCGACAACAAGTCGCGCGTGGTGTTCAAGGTGATCGACATCATCGCCGCACCGGCCCCAACCAAGGAGCAAGCTGACAAGCTCGTTAAAAAGCTGTCGGACGAAATGCAGACCGATCAGCTGATCGCCTTCGTGGACGGGCTGAAAGTAAAATTTGGCGTGACGGTCAACGACACGCTTCTTAAGCGCTTCGCTGGCACTGAGCCGCCACAATAGCAGCGGATGAAACCCCTGTGACCGCTCCCTCAGCCTTACCGGTAAGCCTGGAGGCTATGCCCTCTGCCGAAGCGTTTGCTGCTGGCTACGCACGCGGTGAGCCACAGGTCGTGTGGACACGGCTGCTTGCTGATCTTCAAACGCCAGTGTCCGCTTATCTGAAGCTCACACATGGCGCGGCCAGCCAGGCTATGAGCTTCCTGCTCGAGTCGGTCGAAGGCGGGGAGACGCGCGGGCGCTATTCGGTGATCGGAGTGGATCCAGATCTCGTGTGGCGGGCACATGGCGACCGGGCTGAAGTCAACCGGCAGCCGGGCACAAATCCGGATCGCTTTGCGCCGGAAAGTACTCCCGCACTCACATCATTGCGCGCTTTGCTGGCTGCCTCTCGCCTGACGCTGCCGCCGGAACTTCCACCCATGGCGGCAGGCGTGTTTGGCTATATGGGTTACGACACGATCCGGCTCGTTGAACGGCTGCCTAACGTCAAGCCCGACGATCTCGGCGTGCCTGACGCGGTGTTGCTGCGGCCGACGATCATCGTGATCTTCGACAGCGTGCGCGATGAAATGTGCGTGGTCACGCCTGTCCGGCCTGATCCGGCGATCACTGCGAGTGCGGCACTCGCTGCCGCGCATAGCCGCCTCGCGCAGGTGATCGCGCGTTTGGAAAATCCCGCGGCGCATCCCGTTTCGCAAGCCCCCGCCACTGCTCTCGTGCATGGCGAACCGCAATCCAACACGACTCCTGCCGAGTATCTCGGCATGGTGGCCAAAGCCAAGGACTATATCCGCGCCGGCGACATCTTTCAGGTTGTGTTGTCCCAGCGCTTCTCGGCCCCATTCACGCTGCCGCCGTTTGCGCTCTATCGCGCCCTGCGCCGCCTCAACCCATCGCCGTTTCTTTTCCATTTGGATTTTGGCGGCTTTGCGCTCGTGGGATCTTCGCCCGAAATACTCGTGCGCGTGCGGGATGGGCAAGTGACCATTCGCCCGATTGCAGGCACCACACGCCGCGGCACCACCGAAGCCGAAGACCGTGCGCTCGGCGAAGCGCTGCTGAACGATCCCAAGGAGCGCGCCGAACATCTCATGCTGCTCGATCTCGGCCGCAACGATGTCGGCCGGGTCGCCAAGACAGGCACAGTGGACGTGACCGATCAGTTTGTGGTCGAGCGCTATAGTCATGTCATGCACATCGTTTCCAATGTGGTTGGCATGCTCGATCCCGCGCATGACACTGTGGACGCGCTGATGGCAGGTTTTCCTGCTGGCACCGTATCGGGTGCGCCGAAAGTGCGCGCCATGGAAGTGATCGACGAATTGGAGAAATCAAAGCGCGGCGCTTATGCCGGCTGCGTTGGCTACTTCACAGCAGACGGTGAAATGGATACCGCGATCGTGCTGCGCACCGGGCTTGTGAAAGACGGTATGCTGCACGTGCAAGCCGGAGCTGGCGTCGTCTACGATTCCATTCCTGAAAACGAACAGCAGGAATGCATCAACAAAGCCAAGGCTGTGGTACGCGCCGCCGAAGAAGCCGTTCGAATTGCCAACGGCCTGAAGTCTGCCCCTTCCGGAAACGGCGGCGTCTTCGGTTAAACATTGTGCCGGGAGTGCCTGATGCTGACGCTATCCTTGTTGCGCCACGCCAAATCCGACTGGGGCGATCTCGACCTCGATGATTTTGACCGGGCGCTGGCTCCGCGCGGCATTAAGGCAGCCCCGGCAATGGGCAAAGCCATCGCGCGTCTTGGCTTAAAACCCGACCTTATTTTGTGTTCAAGCGCGGTCAGGACACGCGCAACTCTGGCCCTCATCCTGCCGCAGCTTGGAGCGCCGCCGCCGGAGATCCTCTACGACAATCAGCTCTATCTGGCGCTTCCGTCCATCATGCTTGATGTTGCGATCAAGGCATCCCATACCGCACGCCACATCATGATCATCGCGCACAATCCCGGTACACATGCACTCGCCCTTGAACTGACTGGCAGCGGCGATAAAAAGGCCATCGCGGAACTGGCCTCGAAATTCCCGACGGCGGCGCTAGCTGTGCTGCGGTTCAACTCGAATGATTGGCGCGACGTGCGCGCTGGCAACGGCGAACTCACCAGCTTCATCACGCCGCGCGGATTGGAATGAGCTGCGCGTAGGTTGGGTTAGGCCCTGAGGCCGTAACCCAACGCTTTTGAGCGGGACGGCACGTGTTGGGTTACGAGCGGCAGATTGAACAATTCTTACGTCTTAGGGCATGAGCCGCTCTAACCCAACCTACGCAGCCCTGGATTTGCTAGAGTTCGCTGAGAGAACACTCTAGTCTGAGTTTTGAAATTTACTTCTGCCGGCTGCCTATCTGAAATAGAGACCCCGCCATGCTGCTCCTGATCGATAATTACGACAGCTTCACTTACAATCTCGTCCACTTTCTGGGCGAGTTGGGAGCTCAATGCGAAGTGCATCGCAACGATCAGATCTCCACCGCCGATGTGATCAAGAAAAAGCCAACCGCCATCGTGCTGTCACCCGGCCCGTGCACGCCCAACGAAGCCGGCATCTGCCTCGATCTCATCGCCAAGGCCGGTGAAAAGAACATCCCGCTGCTTGGAGTTTGCCTCGGCCATCAATCCATCGGGCAAGTCTACGGCGGCAAAGTCATCCGCGCGCCGCTTCCCATGCATGGCAAGCTGTCCACCATCAGCCATGGCGGCAAGAGCGTCTTCAAGGGGTTGCCCAAGACGTTTCAAGTGACACGCTATCATTCGCTCATTGTTGAACGTGAGACACTGCCCCCATGTCTCGAAATTACGGCTGAGACAGCCGATGGCATCATTATGGGTTTGCAGCACAAGACGATCCCGGCGCACGGTGTGCAATTCCATCCCGAAAGCATCGCGTCGGAACAAGGACACGCGCTTCTGGCCAACTTCCTCGATATCGCCGGCATGAAACCGCGCCGCAAGGCTGCGAAAGCAGCCGCTTAATGACTGGAGCCGCCCTCAAATCCGTTCTGCAAAAGGTCGCTGCGGGCGAAACCCTCAGCGAAGACGAGATGCGGGAGGCGCTTGAGGTCATGACGGCAGGCGAGGCAACGCCCATGCAGATGGGCGCATTTCTCATGGGGCTTAGGGCGCGCGGCGAAACCGTCGCTGAAATCACGGCAGCCGCCAAACTGATGCGGTCGAAGATGCTGCGCGTAACAGCCCCGCGTGATGCCGTCGACATTGTCGGCACGGGCGGCGACGGGTTGAACACGTTCAACGTCTCGACGTGCGCTGCGTTTGTGGCGGCGGGCGCAGGACTGAAAATTGCCAAGCATGGCAATCGCTCGGTCTCGTCGCTATCGGGAGCATCTGACGTTTTGAGCGCACTTGGCGTCACCGTCGAAGGCAAAGCCGGTACCGTGGAACGCTGCATAGGGGAAGCCGGAGTTGGCTTCCTGTGGGCGCCGGTTTTTCACCCGGCTATGAAGGTTTGGGCACCTATACGCGCCGAGCTTGGTGTGCGGTCCATCTTCAATTTGCTGGGGCCACTGATCAATCCAGCGGGTGTGACACGGCAAGTCGTCGGCGTCTTTGCGCGCCATTGGGTCGAGCCCATCGCGCATGTTCTGAAGAACCTCGGCTCGGAGCATGTCTGGGTGGTGCACGGTCACGACGGGCTTGATGAACTGTCAACGACTGGGACCACAGCCGTCGCCGAACTGCGCGACGGAGCCATCACGCTCTTCGATGTGACGCCGGAAGACGCTGGCCTCAAGCGCTCGACATTGGCAGACTTGCGCGGCGGCGATGCAAAAACCAACGCTTTGGCTTTGCGCGACGTTCTGGCCGGCAAACCCGGTGCCTATCGCGATATCGTGCTGCTCAACGCGGCAGCCGCCCTTGTTGTCGGCGGACACGCCGCGAGCTTGGCCGACGGTGTTGATCGCGCGGCCAAATCCATCGGCAGCGGCGCTGCAATGCAGGCGCTTGAACGGCTGATTGAAGTTAGCCGCCAGTAAGCTCCGCTGCATACCGTTTCCAATTGGCGACATAGCGTCCCGCGCCCGCACCGAAACGCTTGACGTCTTCATCAGTCAGTTCACGAACGATCTTGCCGGGTGAGCCGATCACCATGGAACGCGGCGGGATCACCTTGCCTTCGGCAATCAGCGTGTTGGCCCCGATCAGGCACTCCTCGCCAATCTGCGCGCCATTGAGAATGATCGAGCCAATCCCGATCAGACTGCCGCGCCCGATGGTGCAGCCATGCAGCATGACCATGTGGCCGATGGTGCAATCGGCACCGATGTCGAGCGGGAAGCCCGGGTCGGTGTGCAGCACACAGCCGTCTTGCACGTTCGAGCGTTCGCCGACGCGGATCAATTCGTTGTCGCCGCGCAGCACCGCGCCGAACCAGACGCTCGCCTCGTCGCACAGTTCGACTTTGCCCAGAAGCACCGCGTTGGGCGCCACCCAATAGCGTCCGCTCTCGGGCGTTTTGACCTTGGCATCACCGAGTGAATAGAGCGGCATGGAGAATAGCTCAGTTAACGGGTCAGACCCTAGACTTGATCTATGCTGTTCTTGTTGGCGTCAGACCCGCAGGGTCAGACCCCGAACATCGGCGTTTGCGCGTGGCCGGCACATTTCTCGCGCGTGGCTGCTCCGCTTGGCGCAGCCGGCCGCCACGTGTAAAACTTACGCCTCTTCCAAATCAATATCGAGAATGGCCATCTGGAATTGATAGGACGTCTCGCCGTCTTCATCTTCGCGGTAGAGCACGGCGACGAAATCTTCGCCGATGTAGACCTCGGCCGAGTCGTCCTTCTTCGGCCGCGCGCGCACCGTCAAAGTCTTGGTGCCAAATGTCTTGCGCAGATACGCTTCGACCTTTGCCATTTCTTCTTTCTTCACGGCGTCGTCTCCTCAAAGGTGCATTGCATAAAAGGCGTCAAAGCCCGCTGAAATCATCGGGTCCGAAATTCTGCGCGGGTATTCCCTGATCCATCGATTGGGCCGGCTCCGAACACCCTGACGGGCCAATCACGCGAGCCGGCACACCGGCAACGGTTGTCAATGGCGGTACGTCAGCCAGCACGACGGAGCCGGCTGCCACACGTGAGCAATTGCCGACGTGGATATTGCCGAGAATTTTCGCGCCGGCACCGATCATGACGCAGGCCCCAATCTTGGGATGGCGATCGCCCGTCTCTTTTCCGGAACCGCCGAGCGTGACGGCGTGCAGGAACGAGCAGTTGTCACCTACAACAGCCGTCTCACCGACGACGAATCCCGTTGCATGGTCCAGCATGATGCCACGCCCAAAGCGGGCGGCGGGATGAATATCGGTTGCAAAAATCTTCGACGACTGGCTTTGCAAATAGAGCGCAAAATCATGCCGCCCTTGCCGCCACAGTTCGTGGGCAAAGCGGTGCGTTACGAGCGCGTGGAAGCCCTTGAAGTAAAGCAACGGCTCCAGGTAGCGCGTGCACGCCGGATCGCGATCGAGCACGGCGGCGAGATCTGAGCGGATCGATGCCATCACCTCGGGCTGCGAGGCGATAACGCCGTTGAAGGTCTGAATGATGAGCCCGGCGTCCAGGTCGGCATGACCCAGGCGCTGTGCAATGCGGTGGCAGATGGCATCCTCAAGGCGCGAATGGCTGACGATGGTCGCAAAGATAAAGCCGGTCAGAGCGGGCTCGCCTGCCATGGCAGCCTCGGCTTCGCGGCGCAGCTGTTGCCATATGGGGTCGTAGGCTTCGACCACGCCAGTGTTGGTGCGGCGCTGAGCTTTGCCATCGCCGGATTTGGGAACGATTGCCGTTGTTTGCCGTGCCGGTGCCATACGTTTTGCATCCTTAAGCCGACGGGCCGAAACGCTGTGCCGCAATGCTGCGCCGCAGCAGGTTCTTCGGCCCTCGCCTAACGCGAGGCTGGCCGTGGCGTCAATATATACTCCGGTTGGCCCGCCGGGGAGAAGGTTTTGGGTGGCTTTGCCATATAGTTGCAGAGGCTTCTGAGTGAGACATGACGCGATTGCAGTGGGGTGTCTGACACTTTGGGTCAGACACCGAGGGCACGCTCATCAACTATCCTTGAACGGTGTCTGACCCGGAGTGTCAGACAC
>JANNXL010000250.1:0-1864 GCA_031409575.1 Hyphomicrobium sp. | reverse complement strand
TCTTGAAGCTGCACCATCTCGTTGACGACAAGATCCATGCCCGCTCGATTGGCCCGTATTCGCTCGTCACACAGCAGCCGCTGGGTGGCAAGGCGCAGTTCGGCGGCCAGCGCTTTGGAGAAATGGAAGTCTGGGCACTTGAAGCCTACGGTGCTGCCTACACGCTGCAGGAAATGCTCACCGTTAAATCGGACGACGTGGCCGGCCGTACCAAGGTCTACGAAGCGATTGTCCGCGGAGACGATGCGTTCGAAGCAGGCGTGCCGGAAAGCTTCAACGTGCTCGTCAAGGAAATGCGTGCACTCGGCTTGAACGTCGAACTTCTGGATAGCCAGGCAGCGATTGCCAACGACAAGGATAAGCCTGAAGAGCCGGAGGTGCGGCCGTTGCTGCCGCCTGCGGCCGCCGAGTAGTGCTGGCACAAAAATAAGGTGTCTGACCTCGGGTCAGACACCGGAACTCATCATACTGCGATGCCCCACTTCAAACTGTCGCAGAATTCTATCAGCCGAGGCTCGGGTGTCTGACCGAGAGCATCAGACACCCCGACACGGAGACAGCGAATGAACGAAATTACCAATCTCTTCAAAACCGCAACGCCGGTGCCGACGTTCGATCAGATCAAGATCTCGATCGCGAGCCCGCAAGACATTCTTTCGTGGTCGTTCGGCGAAATCAAAAAGCCAGAGACGATCAACTACCGCACGTTCAAGCCGGAGCGTGACGGCCTGTTCTGCGCGCGCATCTTCGGGCCGATCAAGGACTACGAGTGCCTGTGCGGCAAGTACAAGCGCATGAAGTACAAAGGCCTTATTTGCGAAAAGTGCGGCGTGGAAGTGACGCTGGCGAAGGTGCGCCGAGAGCGGATGGGGCACATCGAGCTTGCAGCGCCGGTTGCGCACATCTGGTTCCTGAAGTCGCTGCCGTCGCGCATCGGCCTGCTGATGGATATGACGCTCAAGGACCTTGAGCGCGTGCTCTATTTCGAAAACTACATCGTCACCGAGCCTGGCATTTCGCCGTTCAAAGAGCGTCAGCTCTTGAGCGAAGACCAATACAACGCGGCCATCGACGAGCACGGACCCGACAGCTTCACAGCCGGCATCGGCGCCGAAGCGATCCGCGACCTGCTGCGCGCCATGGATTTGAATAAGATCAAGGAAGATCTGCGCCAGGAGATCTCCGAAGCAACGACTGAGTTGAAGCCCAAGAAGCTCGGCAAGCGCCTTAAGGTGATCGAGAACTTCATCGAAAGCGGCAACAAGCCAGAGTGGATGATCCTGACGCAAGTGCCGGTTATTCCGCCGGAACTTCGCCCGCTCGTGCCTCTCGATGGCGGCCGCTTTGCGACGTCGGATTTGAACGACCTCTACCGCCGTGTGATCAACCGCAACAACCGTCTCAAGCGGCTGATGGAGCTGCGTGCGCCTGACATCATCATCCGCAACGAAAAGCGGATGCTTCAAGAGGATGTTGACGCTCTGTTCGATAACGGCCGCCGCGGCCGCGTCATCACCGGCGCCAACAAGCGTCCGCTGAAGTCGCTTTCCGACATGCTCAAGGGCAAACAGGGCCGTTTCCGCCAGAACCTTCTTGGGAAGCGCGTCGATTATTCGGGTCGTTCGGTCATCGTGACCGGTCCCGAACTGAAACTGCATCAGTGCGGTCTGCCAAAGAAAATGGCGCTCGAGCTGTTCAAGCCGTTCATCTACTCGCGTCTCGACGCAAAGGGTCTGTCGATGACCCTGAAGCAGGCCAAGAAGTGGGTCGAGAAGGAGCGCTAGGACGTCTGGGACTTCCTCGACGAGGTGAACCGCGAAAACCCTGTGCTTCTGAACCGCGCGCCGACGCTGCACCGCTTGGG
>JANNXL010000249.1:0-7968 GCA_031409575.1 Hyphomicrobium sp. | reverse complement strand
TTCTGGGTCGCCCGCATGATGATGATGGGGCTGCACTTCCAGAAAAACGTGCCGCCCTTCAAAGACATCTACATTCACGCCCTCGTCCGCGACGGCCAGGGGCAGAAAATGTCGAAGTCAAAGGGCAACGTGCTCGACCCGCTCGACATCATCGACGGCATAGAGATCGATGCTCTGGTCACCAAGCGCACCACCGGCCTGATGAAGCCCGAAGATGCGCCGCGCATCGCCAAGGACACGAAGAAAGAGTTCCCGAACGGTATTCCGGCCTACGGCACAGACGCGCTGCGATTTACGCTCGCCCGCATGGCAGCCCAAGGCCGTGACATCAAGCTGTCGCTGCCGGTCATCGAGGGCAATCGCAACTTCGCGACAAAACTTTGGAACGCGGCCCGCTTTGCCGAAATGAACGAGTGCGTGCGCCAGCGCGACTTCGATCCCAAAAAGGTGACCAACACCCTCAACCGCTGGATCGCAGGCGAAACCGAACGCGCGGCCAAGGCCGTCACCGCCGGCATCGAGGGCTACAAGTTCAACGAAGCGTCCAGCGCCATCTATGAATTCGTGTGGGGCATCTTCTGCGACTGGTATCTGGAACTCATCAAACCGCTCCTGATGGGGGAAGACGAGACGGCCAAAGAAGAAACACGCGCCACCGTCGCCTGGGTGCTCGATCAGATCCTGAAATTGCTGCACCCGTTCATGCCGTTCATTACGGAAGAACTGTGGGCGCACATGGTCGAGCACGGCGTTGCCCGCCAGAACCTGTTGTGTCTCAGCGAGTGGCCGCAGCTCTCGGGCCTTGCGGACGCCAAGGTTGACCAGGAGATCGCCTGGGTGATCGCGTTCATTGAGGAAGTGCGCTCGGTGCGCCAGGAAATGAACGTGCCGGCCGGCCTCAAAGTGCCTTTGCAGGTGTCGGGCGCCAACGCTACGACGCGCAATTGGTTGCTCGATCACGAGGACACTTTGAAACGGCTCGCCCGAGCCGACAGCCTCATTGTCATTAAGACCCCACCCAAGGGTGCCGCCTTGATGGTGGTCGGCGAAGCGACAATCGCGCTGCCGCTCGAAGGCGTTATCGACATGGGGGCTGAGCGCAAGCGCCTCGAAAAAGAGATCGCCAAAGCCGAGAGCGACAAGAGCAAGGCTGAAAGCTGGCTTTCAAACGAGTCAAACGTCGCCAACTCGCCGCCGCAGGTGCTCGCACTCAATCGCGAGCGCGTCACCGAAGGCAGCGAGAAAATTCAGCGCCTCAAGGCGGCCTTGAAACGCATCGAAGCGTGAATGCAAAAGGGGTCAGACCCGTCGTGTCGGAGACACGCCTCCGGCGTGCGGGTCTGACCCCCTGCGAGTCAGTCAGTAACTTGTCCGGTCTTTATTACTTCTGGCAGAACGTCGCCTGGCCGCGGCAGGTAGACCCTGCTCCATCGGCTTTGCAGCTGTAGCGCTCGCTGGTGATGTTGTAGCCTTCGACCTTGCCGTTCGAGAGGAAGCCCGGCCAGAGGCCCCAGCTCACCGACTGAACCATGGTTTCGAGCGCATACCACTTGGCGGATTTTTCCGATTCGGCGGTGGCGACGGCACCTTTGGTGACGCACGCAGCTGATGCGCCAGTCGCGCCAAGAGCGAGAAAGACTGCAACAACGGGTGCGATTGCGCGGATTGTTTTCATTGGCTTTATGTCCCCAAAAAAGTTGCCTGAGAAGTTGAACGGCAAAGTGGCGAACTCGAACACAGATCGACCTGCGTATTATCGGGTGTTGGCGCAACTCGTCAACGGTGTGCTGCGCTTGGGATACATTTCTGAAATTTTGTGTTGTCGTGGCGCTCGGGCGAAAGATTGTAACGCCGCGCTGCAAAGGGCATTTTAGCGCTCCGAATTATGCTAGGAAGCCTCTAAATTCGCCTGCAAAATCAGTGCAGGGCATTCCGCTTGGCAGAGGTTGCTTGAAGCTATGGACGTGCTGTGGCGCGGAGACGTTTTGCAACGGATGCGGCTCGTCAGCGGCCTTATTCTGTTTGCCTTTGCGGCCACACATTTCCTCAATCACGCGCTCGGTCTGGTGAGTGTCGACCTGATGCAGGAGGCCCAAAGCTGGCGCTGGGTCGTGACCCGCTCCACGGTTGGCTCAATTGTCTTGTGCATGGCTCTCATCGTGCATGTCGGGCTGGCGCTTTATAAGCTCGCGTTGCGTGGAACGCTGCGGCTGCCCCGCTGGGAGTTGCTCCAGACAGCACTCGGCCTCGCAATTCCGTTCCTCTTGTTTCCCCACATCGTGAACACGCGGGTGGCGCACGCGATGTTCGGCGTCAACGACATCTATCTCTATGAGCTTGCGCGCCTGTGGCCCGGCAGCGCGCTCACTCAAAGTCTCCTGCTCCTAATGGTGTGGCTACATGGGTGCCTGGGCATTCATTTCTGGCTGCGGCTCTCCGCAGGCTACCGCCGCATTGCTCCAGTGCTCCTGGCGGTTGCAATCGCGGTGCCTGTCGCGGCGCTCGCAGGCTTCATGGTGGCGGGCCGCGGCGTGGCACTGTTGCTTGAGGACGCGGCGCTCTTCGACAACATCAAATCCATGACGCATTGGCCGGATGCGGCCGCCGCAGAGGCGCTGGAGGGATACAGAAATCTGGCGCGGCTTGAGTTCGGCATTGCCCTGGCAGTCGTGCTCGGTGCTATTGGCATCGGCATGATGCTGCGGCGCGCGGGGCCGCGTGTCACCGTCACCTATACCGGCGGCCCGAAGGTCACCGTTCCGCAAGGCTCAACGCTTCTCGAGATAAGCCGGCAAACAGGCGTTCCGCATGCGTCGGTTTGCGGCGGCCGGGCACGGTGTTCAACCTGCCGGGTACGCATTGATGAGGGTGCCACCAACGTCGCGCCGCCCCAGTTCGCCGAAGTGGTAACGCTGGCGAGCATCGGCGCGCCGGAGCACGTGCGGCTTGCGTGCCAAATCCGCCCGACCGGCCCTGTGTCTGTCACGCGGCTGTTGCGCCCCGAAACTGCAGGCCCGGAGGCCGCTAGTCTGGATGAAATGTATTCAGAGGGCGTCGAAAAATCCCTCGCCGTGATGTTTGTCGATTTGCGCGGGTTTACGAAGCTTTCCGAGAAGAAATTGCCGTTCGACGTCGTCTACATTCTCAACGAGTTCTTCCGCGTTGTAGGCCAGGCCATCGCAGCCGATGGCGGACGCATCGACAAGTTCATGGGAGATGGATTACTCGCCGTGTTCGGCGAACGCACGAGCCTCTCAGTTGGCTGCCGCCAGGCTCTCAGAACCGCGCGTGCCATCGACCTCGCCCTTGATCACGTCAATGCCAAGCTCGCCTCAGAGACGGGCCGCCCGCTGGAAGTGGGCATTGGTATCGACGCCGGCCCGCTGGTGCTCGGGCGCATCGGCTATGGCGATACGATTGACGTCACGGTGATCGGCAATGCGGTCAATGTCGCGAGCCGGCTTGAGGCACTCACAAAAGAGCACGGCCAGCAGATCATGCTGTCGCGCAACGTCGCCGATGAAGCAGGCTGGACGCCGACCACAGAATTCACAACCACCACCTCCGTGCGCGGCGTGGTTGAACCCGTTGCCGTGATCGGCATCGGCCGCGGGCGTGATTTGCCCGCAAGCATATTGGCCGTGACAGATGGGGAAGTGGTGACGGGGCGCAGAGGAACACGCTGAGTGTGGGGCGAAAGCGCGGGTTGACTAGGTCATCTCCCAGCCGCCACCACGTTGAATATAAGCGTCCCGGTTCAGGGCAGCCTGCGGCACAGGAGCCCCAAGCACCGGCAGCAACTGGCGCATGTTGGAAGCAATGAGATCGGCGTAGGCTTTCATGCCGCGCGCTTCGATTTCAGGTAGGGCCGCTGCAAGGCCAGTGGCAATTTCTTGAGAAACGTTCACGCGAATGCGCCGCCGGGCTGCTGGTGTGGCGATGCCAAGCGTGGCCAGAAATGCGTCGAAGCCGGCTTTGGTGATGGCGTCGAGTGTTTCCGCCCCGTTGATTTTGAAAGCGAGTTGATCAGTGAGATTTGGATCGAGCCGTGTCGGTAGTAAATCATAGCGGGGAGCAAGGCGCAAACGGTTGCCGCCGAGATAGAGGAGCGCATGATTTTTGGCGTGCGCGTCAACGTTGCCGGTCATGAGGTCGAACAGTGTCGCGCGGATAAAGCTATTGCGGTCTGTCGCCGGATCGAGCGTCGCATCAAGTACGCGTTTGATGGCAGCCGCATCAAAGCGGCGTGCCGGCGTTCCGTTTCGTTCGTATTTGAGGCTGGCTGGAAGGCCAAGGGCTTGTGCTAAGTCTTCCTGATGCAGGCGAACCACGCGTCCATTTTCATCAAGGCCGCGATCGAAGCGTGTGATAAGGAGTGTGTCGATACCACCGATATTCAAAACGCGGGCCTCAGCGGTTTGGAAGCCAAGAGCGCGGGATAAATCGAGCGTTGCAGCCTCCAAGGTGCAATCGGAACGATGGTCTCGATCAGGCACCTTCAAGATATGTGTCGTCGGCGCACCCGATCCTGCCTTGGGTTCGGCGAACCGGCCATTCGGCAGCAGCGTCAAGGCAATCTTGCTTTGCACGCCAGCCAGTGGCGAGGGATCTGCCGTGCCAGCCGGTAAGCGTCCGCGCTCGTGAAGTTCTTTCGCTATCACCCGCACGCGCTGTTCGGTCAGCGGGATATAGTCGTGATCGAAGTCACCCGGCATTTTGACGGGCGGTGCGCCGAACGGCAGCACAGATATCGCGCCGGGACAGTCTTTGCCAAGATGCAACAACAGTCCGGCGATGTCCGCGCGTGACAGCCCCTCACGCTCCATGACGCTCGTGAGAGCGCCGTCGCGTTCCTGCAGCAGATTGCCGAAAAAGGCGCGTGTGACGACGTCAGCGTAGGGCTCGTCTGTTAGAGGCAGGGACAACGACAGGGGGTAGGCATCGGTGCTGGCCAGAAGTGCTGGAGAATAGGTGAACGCAAGGGCTCCGTTGGTGTCCCTGAAAAGAACACCGGCGGGTTCACGAAATCCATCAAGCCGCACATCGAGAATGAGTTCGCTCATCGGCCAGTCAACGCTTTCTTGCGAACATATCAATGCCGGCAGCGGCTGCGACCTTCAAAACTTTGTCGAACTCCAAAGTAGCCTTGCCGTTCTCGAGTTCCGAAACAAAGCGGCGGCCAACGCCAGCGAGATCGGCAAAACTCTGCTGCGATAAGTTTTGTGCTTCACGGGCGGTGCGAACGAGCTGTCCAATATCCTGCGCAGAGGTGACCGGGATTCCGATTGGGCCCGCTCTGCGAAAATCGCGGACCGGTAAAGGTGCCGTTGTGCGAGCCGCATCTGCGATGGCAGCTCGACCCAACTCATAGATCGTCAGCGGTGGCTGCAAATGCTGAGTGGCATTGGCATGGCCGCCGGTGACTTGCGCAAATTTTTCCGAAGGGTTTGCGGTTTGACGGGTAACGTCAGCCGCTTTCAGATTTAGGTCTTTTAGGTGTGGTTTCTTACTCATTATCTGCTCCCGAGCGGTATCATATCGGGTTTACAGTGAGGTTTCAAGTCAAAATGATACCGTACGGGTGCGCACCAGGAGTAAAATGCCCCCTAACGGGAGCAATACAGGCAAAGAGTTCCGAAAAACATAAAAGTGCTCCCGTACGGGGTCATTCAGCTGCCGCGACAGCCTTTGTCCCTGCGTCAAGCCATGCGCCCAGATCGGCAAGCGCACGGCGAGACTGCGCCTTCTTCTTGGCCATGCCGCGCTCAGCGCCCTTTAGGCGTTTGCCTTCGGGGCTTTTGTCATCGAAAGTTTCCGGCGGCGGCAGCAGACCGTAATTGATGTTCATCGGCTGGAACGAGCGGGGTTTGTGTGATGGCGGCACCGCTTTACTCGGGGTCAGACCCGCAGGGTCTGACCCCGGTTGGACGTCCTCGTCCACGACAATATGCCCGCCCGTGATGTGGGCGATCAACGCGCCCAGCGCCGTGGACGATGGCGGCGATATCAGTGGTGTGCCGAGACGTTCCGCTGCCGCAAAACGCCCTGCAAGCAAACCTATGGCCGCGCTTTCGACATAACCTTCAACACCTGTAATCTGACCAGCAAAGCGCAGGCGGGGTTCCGCCCGCAGCCGCAGCGTACCATCGAGCAGCTTCGGCGAATTGAGGTAAGTATTGCGATGCAGGCCGCCCAGCCGCGCGAATTCTGCGTTCTCCAGGCCCGGGATCATGCGCAGCACGCGCACTTGTTCGGCGTGTTTCATCTTGGTCTGGAAACCGACGATGTTCCACAGCGTGGCGAGCGCATTGTCCTGGCGTAACTGCACAACGGCGTAAGGCCAGCGTCCGGTGCGCGGGTCATCGAGTCCAACGGGCTTCATGGGACCATAACGCAGCGTCTCGCGGCCGCGCTCGGCCATCACTTCAACCGGCAGGCAGCCATCGAAGTAGGGCTTCGAGGCTTCCCATTCTTTGAAGACGGTTTTTTCAGCCGACAACAGCGCGTCGATGAATCCGTTGTATTCGTCTTTGTTCATAGGGCAGTTGAGATAGTCGGCACCCGTGCCCGCTGGCCCCAGTTTGTTGTAGCGCGACTGCTTCCAGGCAATCGTCTGGTCGATGCTGTCAAAATGTACGACCGGCGCGATGGCATCGAAGAAAGCAAGCTCGCCCTCGCCCGTGATCTTTTGCACCGCCTCACCAAGTGCAGGTGAAGTGAGGGGGCCGGTGGCTATGATAACGCTGTCCCACTCTTGCGGAGGCAGCCCCGCGACTTCCGAGCGATCCAGAGTGATGAGCGGTTCGGCTTCGATGCGGCGCGTGACTTCGGCTGAGAATGCATCGCGGTCAACTGCGAGGGCTCCGCCTGCCGGAAGTTTGGTTGCGTCGCCAGCCGATAAAATCAGCGAGCCGCAGCGGCGCATTTCTTCGTGCAGCAAACCGACTGCGTTTGTTTCCCATTCGTCGGACCGGAACGAGTTTGAGCACACGAGTTCAGCGAGCCCCTGTGTGCGGTGCGCTTCCGTCATGCGAGCGGGGCGCATTTCGTGCAGCACAACGGAAACACCCGCGCGCGCGATCTGCCATGCGGCTTCCGAGCCCGCGAGCCCGCCGCCAATGACGTGGATGGGGGCGATGTAAGGGGTGTTTTTGCTCATGGGGGCAGCCTATCACATGGAAGCGAGAGGTGGGGAAGGGGCGAGTGAAATCCTGGCAAACCTACCGCACTCCGATATATGTCCTGGAACACTCGTTGTTACTCCAAGGACCCCTCCCGCACCGTGCCCCGCCCCACCGCTATATTGATCGCAGGCCCGACAGCTTCGGGAAAATCCGGGCTGGCGATGGGGCTGGCGCGCAAGCTCGATGGCGTGATCATTAACGCCGACAGCATGCAGGTGTACCGCGAGCTGCGCGTGCTGACGGCGCGGCCGTCAACTGAGGATGAGGCGGCGGTGCCGCACAAACTCTACGGCCATGTGGCGGGTGCTGAGGCTTACTCAACCGGACGGTACGCACGCGAGGCCGCCGTTGCGATAGACGAGGCAAACGCCGCAGGAAAACTTCCAATCATTGTGGGTGGCACGGGGCTGTACTTCCGGGCGCTTCTCGAAGGTCTCTCGCCCATTCCCGCTGTGCGCGACGATGTCCGTCAGCACTGGCGCGATCTCGAAAAAGCGCAAGGGGCTTACGCACTATGGACCTTGCTAATGGCCGACGACCCGCAGATGGCACTGCGTCTCGACCCCAACGACAGCCAGCGTATCGTGCGGGCGCTGGAGGTGTTCCACTCAACGGGAAAGTCTCTCGCGCAGTGGCAGCAGGTGCCGGGCGTGCCCGTGCTGCCCGAGGAAAGCACGCTGCGTCTTCTGGTGCTACCCGAGCGTGAAGACTTGCGAGCGCGCTGTGATGCCCGGTTCGATGCCATGTTGGAAGCTGGGGCACTCAATGAAGTCAAGGTCCTGGC
>JANNXL010000248.1:0-2954 GCA_031409575.1 Hyphomicrobium sp. | reverse complement strand
AGGACAACATCGCGGCCGCCATGCCGTCAGGCTTCTCAGATTTACTCGCTGGCACCGGCTTGCTCGATGGCATCACTGCACCCGCCAAGAAGGCAGCCCCTGCACCCTCCATGATGCCAAGCGCGCTGCCAGCCGCAGCTGAGAGCGTTCCGATTATGAAGTACGTTTTGCCCGCAGCCATCGTCGCGGTTGCGGCCTTCATGATCCTCGGACGCGGTAGCGACGTTCCGATGCAAACGGAGAAGCCAGCAGCGGCGACACCTGCCGCCACCGTTCCCGCAGCGATGCCGGGCGCTGAACTGCAAGGTCAAGTGACGAAGATACTCGACGGACTCAAGGGAGCGCTTACCGGCGTGACCGATGAAGCGACCGCCAAAACAGCCCTGCCGAAGTTGCAGGACATGCTGGGGCAGCTCGACAAGGTCAAAACGGGCGCTGCCGCATTACCCGCTGACGCGCGCCATCCCTTGGTTGTGATGATTTCCGGCTTGATGCCGGGCGTGGCTGACATGATCACGAAGGCACTGGCTATTCCAGGCGTCGCAGGTGTCCTGAAGCCGATCCTCGATCAAATCACAGCGAGCCTTGGCGCAATGGCGAAGTAAGTCACGAAAAGGAATACAGCTTGAAAATCGAAGGCCCCGGAGGAAGCACCGGGGTCTTTTTAGGAGTAAGCTCCGCCAATGTTATGACGCTAAATGTTGATCTAGTACATCTGCAACGGCAGACCGCCACCGGGACCAATCAGTACGCCCCAAATTTCATCGGCACCGAACTCAGCTTCATCGGTCTGGGCGGGCGCGCCTTTCGATTTCACCGTGAATTTATATTTGCCCGGCGGCACTTCGATTGACGGGCCTTTGGGGTCCTCGGCCCGTTCACCGGATTTAACTTTGAACGGCTTTTTGTTGAAAGTGATGTCGCTGGCATCATCGAGCATATTGCCGAACATGATCTTCACCTGCCCCGGCTTGGGCATCAGACCCGACGCGTCTGCCAGCGGTTTCTGGCGTACGGTGAGTTCGATATTGGTGTAGGGTCCGGAGCGATTGATTTTGAGGACCGCGGGGCCTTCTTTTGTTTCGAA
Source organism: Hyphomicrobium sp. (assembly GCA_031409575.1). Lineage (GTDB taxonomy): Bacteria > Pseudomonadota > Alphaproteobacteria > Rhizobiales > Hyphomicrobiaceae > JANNFX01. The sequence goes on along the minus strand of JANNXL010000248.1, from coordinate 1,867 downwards.
TACGAGATGCGCTTTGGCGGGTGTGATGACCGCCGCGCTGGCGGTCTCTGTCCAGCCGCGCTTTTGGAGTTCGGCGCGATAGAGGGAGACCACCGTGTCGACACTGGCTTCAACACCGGCCATGATACCGTACTGAAATTTCGATTTCGTCGTTCCGGACGATGGGCTTGGCTTTGGAAGCGGAAGACCGTTTTTATCGACCATCTCGAAGTCTTTTTCGGTCAGCTGAGGTGTGGACGGCTCGGGCGAGTTAAATTGATCGCTGTCCGGCATTTCAATCGTTGGTGCCGGCCCGGCCGGCGCCTCTGCGACCACCGGCTTTTCAACTTTGGCGGTCTCAGTCTTCAGAATATCGCCGCGCGCGCTGACGTTGGTGCGTTTGCCCATTTGCATCAGCGTAAACGTCAATTCATCGCTCTTGCCGCGCGAGAAATTCAACACCTTCATGGTTTTGGAGTTGATGACGCTTGGCTTCTCTTTGAAGCCGATGGGCTTCATCTGCGTGCGGTAAAAATCCGCGAGCGCACCAATCGTGGCCTGGCTCTTGAATTCCAGCGTGCCCTTTGTTGCTTCGTGCTCGATTTCCGACGACAGCTCGGGAACCGGCACCGGCATCGCGAAGGCATCGGAGAGCTTCAAGGGACCGTTCGAAAGACCCGCTTCTGCAGGCTTGTCCTTTTTCGGCGGTTGCAAAGCTTGGTCGATCAGATCTTTGACCATGGAGTTAAACTTCGCGTCGCTGTCGTCATCACTGTCCTCGTCGTCATCTTCGGAACTGGATTCCGGAGCAGCCGCAGCCTGCGTCTCCGCTGCAACCGGTGGCTTCGGTTTCGGCGCGTATTCAGCCATCATCTCGTCGTGCGGCACGCCTTTGAGGTAGACAATAGTGTGCCCCGGCCGCCGCTCCGGATCGAGAATGAATAGCAGCGGGTCCTTATTCTCTTTGATAAAATGTGTACGGATCGCTTTGCCCTGTGCTTTCGCGCCATCAGACGCAGGCGGCGTCCAGCGGGCCCAGCCGAGCGCAGTCAGTTCCTTGCGATAGAAGTCTAGCAAGGCTTCGGGTGGTTGCGCCGATAGACATTCCAAATGCGGCGCCCGGATGCTGTAGGCTATCTCAGTGGCGTCTTTCGGCACCGGCAAGTTTTCAGTGCCGGGATAGGTCCCGTACTGTACGCTGGTCGTGTTGCCCTTGGCTGGCGCCATGATGACGTAGACCGAGATGGCGTCAGGGCCCTTCTTCATATCGTACTGGGTGTATACGTCAGCGTGCTGTGCCTCATAGGGCGGGGCTTCAAAGCGCTGCCAGCCGGCAGCGGTCAGCAGATCGTATAGGACCTTGCCAGTGTCTGCGACGGACGCGGGCGCCGTGTAGAGAATGGTGCTGGGAAAAGCATGGACATCTGTAGAGCCGGGTACGCGCGGTATCGTTTGAACGTCGAGTTCGGCAGCCTGGGCCGGAGCGGCGGCGAATGCCAGCAGGGTGGCCGTCAAGACGGCGGCAGCTCTGGCTATGACCGTGCGAGATGATGACATAGGGGCCTAATCTCGAAATTGATATGAAATTTGATATTCGAATTTAGCAGGTTCAGCGCGAACTCGCGACTGCAGGCACGGGGCAAGGCAAACGAGGCTTACCACCAGCCCCGGAATGGGACGATAAATTTATCCGAGGTCACATAAAAAAGGCCCCGGAGCGAACCCCGGAGCCTAGTTTTTTAACCCTGATCTCAATTCACGTAATCAGTGTTGAGCGAGCACAGCCAGCAACAGAAGCGCCACGATGTTGGCGATTTTGATGGCCGGGTTCACGGCGGGTCCAGCGGTGTCCTTGTAAGGATCGCCGACCGTATCACCCGTGACCGAT
>JANNXL010000247.1:0-8625 GCA_031409575.1 Hyphomicrobium sp. | reverse complement strand
CGGAAAAATTTCTGACCGATCATTTGCAGGATTTTATTCGCCAGACCGGACCAAGCATGAGCCCGTTCAACGCCTGGGTCATGCTCAAGGGCCTGGAGACGTTACCGTTGCGCGTGCGCGCGCAAAGCGAAACCGCAGCGGTGCTGGCCGATCACTTAGCGGCGGCCGAGGGCGTCACTAAAGTGCTTTATTGCGGCCGCGCTGACCACCCGCAGGCGGCATTGGCCCAGAAACAAATGACTGGCGGTGGCCAGATGATCGCCTTTGAGGTTGCCGGCGGCAAGGACGCCGCTTTCCGCTTTCAAAACGCGCTGCGGCTGATCAAGATCTCAAACAATCTGGGCGATGCCAAAAGCCTGATCACGCATCCAGCCACCACAACTCATTTCCGCATCGGGCCTGCGGTGCGAGCCGAACTGGGCATCTCCGATGGAATCCTCAGGCTATCCGTGGGGCTGGAAGCGGCACGCGATCTTATCCATGATCTGGATACCGGTCTTGCGGCCGCGCGCAGCGTCTGACGGCTGGCTGACGGAATGAGCACGACCGACTTTTCAGTTTTCGCGAGTGTGCGCCCTTGGACAACGAGCCGATTTACGAAGCTGTGACGCGCGATATTCGCATTCGGGTGCGGCCAGAATATCAGGAGGAGCAATCGGCTCCTGATGAAGGCTATTATTTCTGGACCTACACCATCGAGATCGCCAACGAAGGCGAGGAAACGGTTCAGCTCAAGTCTCGCGTCTGGCGCATCACCAACGCACTGGGCAAAACAGAAGAAGTGCGCGGCCCTGGTGTTGTCGGCCAGACACCCACGATTCATGGCGGCCAGGAATTTACGTACACGTCGGGATGCCCGCTCTCCACTCCGTCAGGCATCATGGTCGGCAGCTACCAGATGGCCGATGAAAACGGCCAGTTGTTCGATGTCGCCATTCCGGCATTCTCGCTGGACAGCCCGTTTGCCGTGCGCAGCGTGAATTAGCGGCCTACCCCCTCAGTTCCAATCTCCCAGCACGGCATTGACGAGCGCGAGCGCTGCGACGGCGGCGGTATCGGCACGCATGACACGCGGACCCAGTGAGACAGGCACCGTGAACGGCTTTGATAAAAGCAGTTTGCGTTCATCAGGATCAAAGCCGCCTTCGGGGCCGACGAGAACAGCAAGCGGGCCCTGCTTGAGTTGGCTCAACACAGCAAGTGGGCTTGCGACGACTGCTGCTTCATCGCAGAAAATAATGTTGCGGGCTCCGTCCCAGGCATCGAGCACGCGCTCGAAGCGATCGGGCTCTTGAACAATCGGCACATGCAAAATCCCGCACTGCTCGGCCGCCTCAATAGCGTTGGCGCGCATACGTTCAATGTTGACGCGTTCGGCAATTGTGCGCCGTGTGATGACGGGCCTCAGCGTTGAGACACCCAGTTCAGCCGCTTTTTGGACCATGTAGTCGAGGCGCGTGCGCTTCAACGGCGCGAACAAATAATGAATGTCAGGCCCAGTGTGCTGAGGCCGCACCTGCGCACCGGCGGTTAGCGTGCAATGTCGTTTACTTGCTTCGGTCAACGTCGCGCGCCACTCGCCATGCTTACCGTTGAACAGCAGGATTTCAGCGCCCGTTTCAAGCCGCAAGACGTTGACCAGATAGTTGCTCTGGTCTTTGTCGCACGCAATTTCAGTGCCGGCCGCCAGCGGAACCGTCACGTAGAGCCTTTGCGCGTTTGGATCGTGGATGGCCATGCGACCTGAGATACCGCAGCCGGGCCGGCAAGCAAATGGTTTCCGATTGCAATTCCGTGTCTGGTCTCGTGCGCATTGAGTGCTAATCTGTGTGAAGGCACAATCCACCAAGGACCAAACGCACGTTGTCTCCTGTTCCCACTCCGCCTGCGATACCCGCTGTTCCCGACGCTGTGCGCGGCAACTGGGTTGATACGCTCGCACCCTCAGTCCTGCGTCCGTACCTCAGGCTGGCGCGGGTGGACCGGCCGATCGGGACTTGGCTGCTGTTGTTTCCATGCTGGTGGTCCCAGCTGCTCGCCGATATCCATCTAAAAGCCGATGCCCCGCACTTTGGATATCTGCTGCTGTTCGCCATCGGCGCGTTCGTGATGCGCGGGTCGGGCTGCGCTTACAATGACTACATCGACCGCGAGCTTGATGCAAAAGTGGAGCGTACGCGCAACCGGCCTATTCCTTCGGGTCAGGTTGGCCCGGCGGCCGCACTGCTGTTTGCCGTCGCGCTGGCGTTTATGGGCCTTGCAGTGCTCGTGTGGTTCAACAGTTTTACGATTGCACTTGCGATCGGCTCTCTGGTGCTCGTCGCGATCTATCCATTCATGAAGCGGCTCACCTATTGGCCGCAGCTTATTTTGGGGTTGGCGTTCAACTGGGGAGCTCTGGTCGGATGGTCGGCGATGACCGGCAGTCTCGCTCTAGCACCGATGCTGCTCTATGCAGGCTCCGTGATGTGGACGCTTGGCTATGACACCATCTACGCGCACCAAGATGCCGAAGACGATCTTATGGCCGGACTCAGGTCAACGGCGCTGCGCTTCGGAGAGACATCGCCCTTGTGGGTTGCGGCGTTCTACGGCGCCACCGTTCTTCTATGGGCGCTCGCTGGCCTGAAGGCGGGCGCGCACTTGCCGTTCTTCATTGGCGTGACGCTGGCCGGGGCACAATTCGCCTGGCAGGTCGCCACGCTCGATATTCACGATACGGCGAACTGCCTTGCACGATTCCGGTCGAACCGGAGCGCGGGCGCCATTCTATTTGCCGGTTTGCTCACGGACGTAGTGCTGTATTGAGACCTAAACTGTGCGCCTAAACCCCAAACAAAGCAGTTACTCGGCGCCGGCGGCCTCATCCTCATTGCCGCCTTTGAGCTGCTTGAGTTTGGCCAAAACGCGGGCTGCTTCTTCGCTCTCGGTCTCGGGCCGCTCTTCCGGCGCTTCGCGCGGCTGAACGATTTCTGCCATCGGGCGCGCAGCACTCGGCGGTTGGGCCGTTGTCTCGGCAGCCGGCAGCAACGTGCCGCTCTTTTCGCTGTCCTTGCGGTCGCGATCGAGACGGCGTGCGCTTTTCGTCACTTCAGCATCAAGGTCGATCTGCGAGCATAGGCCCAATGTCACTGGATCTTGAGGTACGAGGCTGGGCGAATTCCAATGCGTGCGGTCGCGGATCTGCGCGATCGTCGGCTTCGTGGTGCCGACGAGCCGCATGATCTGGCTGTCTTTCAATTCAGGGTGGCTGCGCAGCAACCACAACACGGCGTTCGGCCGGTCGTGGCGGCGTGACACGGGTGTGTAACGTGGGCCTTTCTTGCGGGCAGTCGGTTCGGCGACATTGACCTTCAGCTCAGAGAGTTTGAGCCTGTAATCTTCGTCTTCTTCACCGCGGCCGATTTCTTCGCGTGTCAGCTGCGCCGAAGTAATCGGATCGAAGCCCTTGATGCCCTTCACGACGCCTGGATCGTCATCGGCAATGCCCTTGACCTCAAGCGGATGCAAGCCACAGAACTCGGCGATCTGGTCAAATGACAACGAGGTGTTCTCAACCAGCCAAACGGCAGTGGCTTTGGGCATTAGGGGTTTGCGGTCGCTCATAACAGCTCTCTTTAGGGCTCCCGCGCCAGCCGCGCGAGAACGAACCAAAAACGTCTAATCCTGTTGGGGATGGTTCTGTATAGGCCGATAAGCTCTCGTTATGCAACCAATTTGGGCAACTCCGAAGGCTCGCCCTGGGGTCAAATGGCCTCACACCCTGCAATGAGGGAGGTCACTTGCAGGGGCGGAAAGCCGAGGCTAGTGTCCGCCGCGTTCATAAGAACAAAACCCGTCAAAACAAGCGTTCGGGGAGCGAGCTGAGGATGATGGCAGTGGCCGGCAAAACCCACTTTTTTGAAGATCTGGCAGTGGGGCAGGAAGCCTCCATGAGCCGCATTGTGGGAGAAGCCGATATCGTCGCCTATGCTGCCCTTTCCGGTGACTACAATCCAGTCCACCTCAACCCGGAATATGCTGCAAAAACAATATTCAAAGAGCGTATTGCGCACGGTATTCTGTCGGCTGGTTACATCTCCGCGATATTTGGCATGCAACTGCCTGGCCCCGGCTCGATTTACATTTCGCAGACCCTGAATTTCAAAGGCCCGGTGAAGATCGATGACGTGGTTGTGACCACTGTCACACTCGTCGAACTGGTGCCGGAGAAAAAGCGCGCGCGCTTCGAAACCGTTTGCGCCGTCAACGGCAAGGCCGTGCTGTCGGGCGAGGCTGTGTTAATGGTGCCAAAGCGTCCGGCCGCTTAACGAAGCTCAAGACCACTCAACCCGGACGTGTTTGCCATGCGCACAATTTACGGCTTGAGCGACGTTCCAGCCGGACTGCGCGGCGGCGCGATTGCCGTTGGAAATTTTGATGGTGTGCATCGCGGCCATCAAGCCCTGATCAAACAGGCAATCGAAGCGGCGCAAGCAAAGGGCATGCCGTCGGGCGTGATGATCTTCGAACCGCATCCGCGTGAATTTTTCAAGCCGGGTGAGGCTCACTTCCGGTTGACACCCCTCAACGAAAAACTGCGCGTGTTCGAAGGCCTAGGTCTCGACTTTGCCGTCGTCGTGCCGTTCGACACCGCATTCTCGGAACTCGATCACTACACGTTTGCCGATGATGTTCTGATTGGCGCGCTAGGCGTGCGCCACGTCGTCATCGGCTATGATTTTTATTACGCGAAGGATCGCAGAGGCAGCCCGGAAAGCATGATGTTGGCAGGCATTGAGCGCGACTTCGATGTCACCGTGGTGCAGCCTGTTGCGGAAAACGGCGTCGTGTTTTCGTCGACCGCCATCCGCTTGAAGCTGGCGCAGGGCAACATTGCCGGGGCCAACAGCGACCTCGGCCGCCCCTGGCGGGTAACGGGGAAAGTGGTCGGCGGGGCAAAACGCGGCACGGGGCTCGGCTATCCGACGGCGAATGTTCCCATGCCCAAAGGCACGACGCTTGGCCACGGCATTTATGCAGTACGCGCGCATGTGGCCGGCGACAGCCCGGACAAAGATGCAGTACATGATGCTGCAGCCTATCTCGGCACGCGGCCGACATTCGACGATGGCATGCCGGTGCTAGAAGTGTTCCTGTTAGACTTCGACGGCGATTTGTACGGCCAGGACATTTCGGTCGAGTTCATTGGCTTCATCCGCGGCGACCGCAAGTTTGATACGCCTGAAGCGCTCGTCGCACAGATGAACGAGGACGTGGCTAAGGTGAGGGACGTGCTGGCGGGGTAGCAACGCGCAGTGGCTCAGATAGCGTGTGATGGCTCATGTAGCCCGTCCGGCTTCGCTGGCCGGCCTACGAGCTGAGAAAATCACTCGCCTAAAATAGCGACTGAAATGGAATGCCGGCTGCAGCGTAAAGCTCACTCGCACCTTGCTCGCGATCCAGGATTGAAATCACCAGCGTCACAGTCGCGCCAGCATCCTGTAACTCTTTCACAGCGATCATGGCCGAGTTGCCGGTGGTGGTCACGTCTTCCACGATGACCACGGATTTGCCCGTCAGGTCAGCAACGCCTTCGAGACGCTTCTTGGTTCCATGACCCTTGGGCTGCTTGCGCACAAAGAACCCATCGATGGGGCGGCCAGCGGCAAAGCTCTTGGCATTGAGCGGGCTAATGAGCGGCACGGCCCCCATTTCAAGACCGCCGACAAAGTCGCACGCCACATCGCTCAGCCGCGCAAAAATGAGATCGCACAAAAGGGATGCGCCTTCAGCGTCGAACATCGACGGCTTCATATCAAAGTAATACGTACTGCGCTCGCCGGACGCCAAGACGATGTCGCCGCGCACGAACGACTTTGCTTTAACGATAGAGAAAAGCCGGGCGCGCTGATCAGGATTGTCGTGGATCACGGCGTTCGCCCTTGTTCAGATCAGCCTGACTTGCCACCCAGCAAACGCAACTGCTCGACAGCACGCGACGCCATGAACGTGGTCTCGTCATCAGTGGCCACCGCGAGGTCTGCTTCGGCGGTTTTCAAGGCGCTCGAGATTTGTTCGGGATCGGCTGCGGCCACATCGAAGGCCGTGCCGGCCAGAACCGTGACGCGGTCGGGTACGATTTCAGCAAAGCCCGACTGCACAAAAATACGCGACTTTGAACCGGCCAAACCAATATCCAGCACGCCGGGGCGCAAGGTCACGACGACCGGCGCGTGTTGCGGAAAAACCGTCATGTCGCCTTCGACGGCCGGCAGCATGACTTGCTCAGCGTCGGCCGACATGAGGACCTTCTCGGGGCTTACGAGTTCGAACTTAAAGGTGCCTGCCATCGGTCTCTATTCCAGTTGTCTGCCTGCCGCTCACCATTTGGGAACCGGCCCTATCTAGCTCACACTCTCGTCTTCGTCGCCGTCATCGCCAGTTTTGGCGCGAACGCCTTCCGCCGTCTGCAAACCCTTGCCGCAGAATGGGCAAAAGAAGATCGGATGATCGAGCATGCCGGGATCGTCTTCGTCGATTTCAACCAGCCCCACCGACATGTAGAGCACGCCGTCTTCGCCGACGCTGATGAGAGGTTCGAAGTCCTCCCCGCTCATTGCCTCTTTCAGTTCATCACAGCATGTTCCAAAATCGTGCTCTGGAATGCGGATTTCGTCCGACTCGTCGTTGGCAGCCATGGTGCACCCCGCTTATCGACCGCGACTTGGAGAGTTCCGCCAGTAACTAGGCGGCTTCGGCAAGCTTTTCAGCCTTTGCCATAGCTTCTTCGATCGTGCCGACCATGTAGAACGCAGGTTCCGGCAGGTGATCGTAGTCGCCTTCGCACAGCCCCTTGAAGCCCTTGATCGTATCGGCAAGCGCAACTTGCTTACCCGGCGATCCCGTGAACACTTCGGCAACCGAGAACGGTTGCGACATGAACCGCTCGATCTTGCGGGCGCGGGCAACCGTCATCTTGTCGTCTTCAGAGAGCTCATCCATGCCCAAGATGGCGATGATGTCCTGCAGCGACTTGTACTTCTGCAAAATCGACTGCACCTGACGGGCGACCGCGTAGTGCTCTTCGCCGACGATGCGCGGGTCCATCATGCGCGACGTGGAGTCGAGCGGGTCGACCGCCGGGTAAATGCCCTTTTCAGCAATAGAGCGCGACAGCGTGGTGGTTGCATCCAAATGCGCGAACGACGTGGCAGGTGCCGGGTCGGTCAAGTCGTCGGCCGGAACGTAGATAGCCTGCACCGAGGTGATTGAGCCCTTGGTCGTCGTGGTAATGCGTTCCTGCAATGCGCCCATGTCGGTGGCCAACGTCGGCTGATAACCCACAGCTGAAGGAATACGGCCGAGTAGTGCCGACACTTCGGAGCCTGCCTGTGTGAAGCGGAAGATGTTATCGACGAAGAACAGCACGTCCTGGCCCTTGTCGCGGAAGTCTTCGGCAACCGTCAGACCCGTTAGCGCGACGCGCATGCGGGCGCCCGGCGGCTCATTCATCTGGCCGAACACCAGGGCGCACTTCGAACCTTTGGTAGAGCCATTGTTCTTCTTCGGGTCGATGTTGACCTTCGATTCGATCATTTCGTGATAAAGGTCGTTGCCCTCGCGCGTGCGCTCGCCGACGCCGGCAAACACCGAGTAACCGCCGTGCACCTTGGCGATGTTGTTGATCAAGTCCATGATCAAAACCGTCTTGCCCACGCCAGCGCCGCCGAACAGGCCGATCTTGCCGCCCTTGGCGTAGGGCGCGAGCAGATCCACCACCTTGATGCCTGTCACCAGGATCTGCGCTTCCGAGGCTTGATCGGCAAAGCTCGGCGAAGGCTGATGGATGGCACGCGTCACGGCTGTCTTGATGGGCCCGGCTTCGTCAATCGGCTCGCCGATAACGCTCATGATGCGGCCCAGGCATTCGTCGCCAACTGGCACGGAGATCGGCGCGCCCAAATCGGAAACATCCTGGCCTCGCACGAGCCCTTCGGTGGCGTCCATGGCGATGGTGCGTACCGTGCTTTCGCCAAGATGCTGCGCCACTTCGAGAATCAGGCGGTTGCCGCCGTTCATCGTTTCCAGAGCGTTCAAGATCTCCGGCAAATGGCCATCGAACTGCACGTCGACCACGGCGCCCGTAACCTGGCGGACCTTACCAATTTTGCTAGCCATTGCTTTGCTTCCTCGTTCTATCGATGTGTTGGACCGGACCACACGGCCACCATCCAACGTGTTCTAAATCCTGCGGGCGCTAGAGCCGTCGGCTCCCTCGCCTTACTTCCATTCCCCTGGGCCTCAACGCAAAGGCGTTTCGAGGCCCCGCTCGATATGAGATATTCTCTCATCAACGCGGTCCATGCGCTTATTCATCGAACCGAACATGACGTGGAAGTGTCCCATTGAAACTGTCAATTGCCCAATGTTTGCTACAACAGACGACAACCGCGACTTCATCTCCCCGACATCAACCTCAATGCCCGATAGGTGCGAGCGGATCCTTTTCAAGTGTTCGAGCACCAGATTTTCGGTCTCTTCTGTCATGGCAGCAACCTCCGTTACTGAGAACAGTCTAACCTACAGCGCCTCGGCGCCCGAAATGATTTCGATAAGCTCTTTGGTGATCGCGGCCTGACGGCT
>JANNXL010000246.1:0-1912 GCA_031409575.1 Hyphomicrobium sp. | reverse complement strand
GTTCGCCGATGGCGAAGACGTAATTTTATGTATCCGTGAACGCGGTATTAAGGTGTCTGCCACGAGTGAGGGTATTGCCGGCCGCGTGCTCGATATTAAGTTTTTGGGAGATGCGTCGCTCCTCGAATTGGGGCTCAGCGGATTTGATGCGCCACTGCGGGCCCGCGTCGCGGAGGGGCATGGGCTTACCAAAGGCTCAGAAATCAGTGCCATCGTCGATGCCGCCAGCGTTCTTGTGTTCCCAGCTCAACCCAAAGAAGCGGTTTGATTTACAAAGATTAATCCCACAAACAGCGCTCCGGGCTACGCTTGCCGCCGATTGGGCTTTCTGCGATACTGCAAAGCAACAATTGTGTGGATGGCGTGTGCCAGCACTGCGTCGTTTGTGCGCTGTAACAGGAGACTGACCGACATGGGTTTAAGCACCACCCACTTGCTGCTGCTGCTTGTTGTGGTTGTTTTGCTGTTCGGACGCGGCAAGGTTTCTGAGTTGATGGGCGACGTTGCCAAGGGCATCAAGAGCTTCAAAAAGGGCATGGCAGAAGACGACGTGCCCCCGGCTGCCAACGCGCCAAAGACCATCGACCAGAACGGCCAGCCCGTCAGTTCGGCATCGCGCGACGGAAGCAAGACGAATTGAGCGGTGTTGCAACCTCCACGTAGCGTAGGTTGGGTTAGGCCGTCAGGCCGTAGCCCAACAACTTTTCAGCGAGTTTTAAAATGTGTTGGGTTACGCGCGGCTATGAATGCCGCTGATGAGTTTTCCTGTATCGCGCTAACCCAACCTACGGAACTTATGGCGGCGCAGACGCGGCGCAAGCTGGGTCACGAAAGCAGAACCACCCATGTTTGACGTCAGCTGGAGCGAGCTTTTAATTCTGGCGGTCGTCACGCTCATTTTTGTGGGCCCCAAAGAGCTGCCCGTCTTCCTCGGCACACTCGGCCGCTATGCCGGCATGGTGCGCAAGCAGGCAACCGAGTTCCGCCGACATTTCGATGACGCTATGCGCGAGGCCGAACTGGATCAAATTCGCAACGACGTGGAGACAATGGCGCGCGATGTCAATGAAAGTGTGATGTCTGCCACTCGCGCCGCTGAGGCTGACGTCAACAGCGCCAAGGCTTCGTTGAACGGCGCGCTGCCTGAAAGCACCATCTTGCCTTCAACAGCCGATGCCGCGCCGCCCGCTGTTGCCGCACCTGAGGGCGAGGCCGCTGCCCTCGCTCCCCCATCACCGGCCCCATCTCCGGCAAGGGCGGCCTCCGGGAATGTCTGACACATCACCAATGACACCGTCGCAAGAGGCAAGGCTGGAAGGTGCTCGGCGTGCCGAAGTGAAAGCGAAAGCCGACGCCGAACGTGCGGGTCAAGACCGTATCGACGCCTCCAAAGCCCCGCTGATGGATCACCTGATCGAGTTGCGGACGCGGCTCATCTGGTCGGTCGCAGCATTCTTTGTGATGTTTCTGATCTGCTTTTCGCTGGCGCGCTACATCTACGATATTCTGGTATGGCCGTATGTGTGGGCCTCGGGCGACGAAAAAGTACGGTTGATCGCAACGGATTTTCTTGAGCAGGTTTTCACGCAGCTGAAGCTCGCCATGTTCGGAGCCGCGTTCCTCTCGTTCCCGGTTGTTGCCACGCAGGTCTACAAGTTCGTCGCGCCGGGCCTCTACAAAAACGAAGAGCGCGCATTTCTGCCGTATCTGATCGCGACGCCCATCTTGTTTGTACTGGGCGCAGCTGTCGTCTACTTCCTGGCCATGCCGATCCTGATCAAATTCTCGATCAGCTTAGCTGCGACGGCGAGTGCCAGCGGGTCAGCCAGCATCGAGTTGATGCCCAAGGTGTCCGAATATCTGACGCTGATCATGACGCTTATCTTCGGGTTTGGCATCTGCTTCCAACTGC
>JANNXL010000245.1:0-2485 GCA_031409575.1 Hyphomicrobium sp. | reverse complement strand
GACGGCCGCCCCGTGCGGGTTTCGGTTGTCAGAAATTCTGTAATTCGGTCTGTCGAAAGCGATAAGGCCAGCGATTGCCGCCGGTCCCTTTCTCTAATTCTGCTTCAAGCGCTGCCGGTTAGCACAGTTTTCAGTCCGGCAAGCTTCGACTTGAGCGAACTGTCAATCATGCGGCTGCCCAACTTCACGACGAGGCCGCCGAGTAGGGATGGATCCACTTTGGCCGCCAGCGTGACGTCTTTACCGACCGATGCCTTGAGTGTTTTTTTCAGTTCAGTGACTTGCGCCTCCGACAGCGCGATAGCGGACGTCACTTCAGCGGTAACTTCGCCGCGTGCCTTGGCGGCCAGCGACCGGAACGTGCGAATGATATCTCCGGCGGCGAACAGACGGCGGTTCTTGGCCAAAACATTGAAGAAGTTTTGCGTCAGAGCGCTGGCACCGGTCTTTTGCAGCAAGGCGCCGATCGCCTTGGCTTGATCATCGGCCGAGATAACAGGGCTTCTGACAAGAGTTGTCAGATCGTCACTGTCTGACAGCATTTGCTCGAATTTGGTGAGATCCGCTTCGACGGCCGCCGTTGCGTTTTGCGCGACAGCAAGCTCAAACAGTGCGCCAGCATAGCGGCCAGCCATACCGGCCATCATGGGTTCGTCAGTCGCCACTAAATTATCTCGTCTGCTCAAAGGGTTGAGAGAGCGTAAGCCGTGTGAAACACGGCGTGAGTGGCAGACCGTATGTCCCGTTCGCAGCCCCGCCGCGCCCGCTCTTTCAGCCCTAACACCCAGAAAACGCCGCTTCCTAACATGGGGGCAGCAACGCTTCAACACGCTCGGGCCGGGCCGGAATGACGCATCGCAACGCAGTGAGCCGACCCGATTCGGTTTGCGACGGCAACGAAGCCGTAATCAGGTCAAAGCATGCGCAACTTGACATATATATGTCTAGCGAGCAACTTTAAGCTATGACTGAACGAACCACAGTGCGCCTCGCTCCAGAACTACTGCGCGCCGCTAAGAAAAAGGCGGCCGCGGAAGGACTCACGTTGACGTCGTTGATCGAGCAGGGGTTGCGCGCCCAGTTGCAAGCGCCCGCTCCGGAGAAGAAAAGCCGGACCAAATTCACCTTGCCCGTTTCCAAGGCGACAGGTGGCGTCCGCCCGGGGATTGATCTGACGCGAACCTCGGAACTCCTCGAACTACTCGACGAGGACTTGCCCTCCGAGAAGCGCCGGTGATCTGTGCCGACGTCAACATTTTGATCGGCGCATTGCGGACGGACCACGCTAGTCATCGCGTGTGCAAGTCACTACTCGAAAATGAGATCGCGAGCGGACAGGTTTTCGGCGTTTCGCCACTGGCCCTCTCGTCCGTCATCAGGATTGTGACGACCCCCAGATTGCATCCTGTGCCCAGTACAATTGCCGAAGTTTTCGCCTTTGCTGACGCTTTGCTTTCACGGCCGAACTGCATGGTGGTAGAGCCAGGGCGGCGGCATTGGGACATTTTCAAAGATCTGATCCTCACCTCGAATGCTCGCTCCAAACTCGTCACCGACGCCTGGTACGCCGCTCTTGCCATTGAGCACGGGTGCGAATGGGTGACGCTCGACCGCGACTTCGGCAAATTCAAAGGATTGAAGTGGCGGCTGGTGAAGTAAGTGGTGGGGCCGCAATCGGAAGCGCACATGACGCGCGTTCCGGATGGCTCGCACGGCGATGTCTGTTGGAAGCTGTTGCGTCTTAACGTATGCAAAGTTGCAAAGCATCTGGGGGCACGATGGCGAGCCGGACCTATGGTATTTTACTCGTCACGATGTCAGCCATTCTGTGGAGCACGGCGGGACCATTCGTCAGGATGGCCAATCTTGAATCGTGGACACTGATTGGCTGGCGTTCACTGTTCGCATTCTTCACGCTTCTCGCCGTCGCCGCTTACGAACACCGGAAAAATTTGGCGAGTGCCGTGGCTGAAATGGGGCCGCCTGGCGTCGTGTCGGTCGCCATCTCAACCGTGTCGTCGATCGCTTATGTCTTCGCGCTGAACCTGACGACGGTTGCCAATGTTATGATCGTCTACGCAGTGTTGCCGTTCATAGCCGCTTTCATCAGTTATTTCTGGATTGGCGAGCGCGTGACGCTGCGCTTGCTCGGCGCGGGGTTCGTCGCTTTTGCCGGCATTGCGATCATGGCCGGTGCTGCGGCATCACCAAAAGATATCCTGGGCATCATCGCGGCCTTCATCATGACTGCGACATTTGCCTCGCAGATCGTGCATTCCAAGGTTCATCCCGATCTTGATATGAACTTGGCTATGGCACTTGCGGCCGGCGCGTGCGGCCTCATTGCGTTGCCGCTTATGGAGCCCGGCATTCCAGCCCCCACCGCGCTGTTGGGCTGCGCACTGTACGGTGGCCTGACGTCGGGCATCGGCTATGTGCTGGCGCTTGTGGGCGGCCGTTACATCACGGCGGGCGAATCCGGATT
>JANNXL010000244.1:0-2860 GCA_031409575.1 Hyphomicrobium sp. | reverse complement strand
ATTACCCTGGCGCCAGAGATCCTCTTTTATTTCGGGCACTAACCCAATGCCAACATTACTGTTGGAAGAAAGATCTCCGCAGAAGGACTGGCAGCGAACCAAGACACTTCCTTCCGAAGCCTGCTCCCGCACCTCGCCTTTCGAACGCCTCCGGAAGGCGGCTCCAGTAGAGCGGGATGACCAGAGTATGCGGGCGTGACCAACGGCGGGGATAAGTTGGGCTGGAAAAAATTGAGAGTGTACCTGCGGGACCTCCGAGGATCGGCGAGACTACAGCAATAACTGGAAAGAACTGGGTTCCTAAATGCAACTTTGATTGCGCGACGGGTTGCGCCGTTCTAACCCAGAGGTGTCCGCACCTAGCGCGAAGATTTGGGATTGCCCTGGCGGCCGAAGGTTCGGCCGTGCAGATCATCCCAGCGCCAAGCAAAGAGCCAGCCATGCCCCCCAAACTCGACGCGACCGACTGGCGGATTTTGAAAGAACTGATGGCTGATGGCTCGATCACCAACTTGGCACTTGCGGCCAAGGTCGGTCTGTCGGCTCCGCCCTGCCTGCGCCGTGTGCGCGCGCTCGAAGAAGCAGGGCTGATCACGGGTTACACGGCACTCGTTGACGAAAAGTCACTTGGTTACGACGTCACGGCGTTCGCCATGGTGCGGCTGCACAATCAAGCTGAGTCCGATTTGCGCGCCTTTGAAAACCGCATCCTCGGCTGGGCCCTGGTGCGCGAGGCCTACATGCTGTCGGGCGAGAGCGACTACGTGTTGAAATGCGTCGCTCCCGATCTCGGCACATTTCAGGAGTTCGTGTTGCGGGAGTTGACCGCTGCACCCAACGTCGCGAGCGTCAAAACAAACCTTACCATTCGCCGTTGCAAGATGGCAGCGGGCGTGCCCGTGCGAGGGTGAGAGCAGAAAAAACACCTCACGCCGCATCGTCTAAACAAATTCGAATTACCTTAGGATACACACGCTATGAAGCGAGAAGTGGCTGAAAAACTGATGGAGCAGTACTTCGAGTTTGGAAAAGTATTCAATTCGCTGACTGAATTGTCCGATCAAGTCGAAGACGCCGAGGTTGGAAAGACCATCCGTCGGGCAAATGCTGAAGCATTCTTTTCACTTCACGACGTTATTATCGGGGCGATACGTGGCGAATACCCTGACTTAATACCAAAAGATAACTGAGCATACCGGGCGAGTCAGTAAGCGGGCGAAGAAACGTGGGGCGGAATAGGCGCGCTTGCGCTGTATTCCGCCGCTTCACGGCATGCTCTTGACGGCGGAATACGCTTCGCTATTCCGCCTTACGGCAGACACTACTTCCACTCAACCTTCAAAACCTGATAGCTGCGCGAGCCCTTCGGCGTCGTGACTTCGGTGCTCTCGCCTTTGGTTTTGCCAATGAGGGCGCGTGCAATGGGGCTCGAGATCGAAATCTTGCCTTCTTTGATGCTGGCTTCGGTGTCGCCGACGATTTTGTACTTCACTTTCTCGTCGGTATCTTCATCGACCAGCGTCACGGTGGCGCCGAACTTGATGGCGGTGCCAGATAGCTTGGTGACGTCGACGATGTCGGCGCGATTGACCTTGTCTTCGAGGTCAGCCACCTTGGCTTCATTCATACCCTGAGCTTCTTTGGCGGCGTGATACTCGGCATTTTCCGACAGATCGCCATGCGAGCGCGCTTCCGAGATCGCCGCTATGATGCGCGGGCGCTCTTCGGCTTTCAAGCGTTGCAGCTCGGCTTCCAGTTGCTTAAATCCCTCGACCGTGATCGGCACACGTTCCATGGACATTTCTAAAGTCTCCTAAGCGGCCTGGTTTTTGAAACCAGAACCTCGTCAAATTAAACACTGAACAGATTTAAAGCCAGAGCCGCTCGAAGCGCAGCCAACGGCCCCGCTGTATCATCGCCTGGGCTTGGGCCGGTCTGGCAGGGAGTTAGCTTCCGCGGCCGACATAGGCCTGAAGTGGCGCAACCGTCAGGCTGCCAGCCTTCATCGCCTTGATCGCCCGTGTGACTGCGAGAGCCCCTGAGAGAGTCGTATAATAGGGAATGTGGTTAAGCAAGGCCGTGCGCCGGATGTCCTTACTGTCAGCCAGGGCTTTTGCCCCTTCTGTTGTATTAAAAACAAGCTGAACTTCGCGATTTTTCATAGCGTCGACAATGTTCGGGCGGCCTTCCAAAACTTTGTTGATGCCCTCACAGGCGATGCCTTGCGTCTCCAGGAAGCGCTTTGTTCCCCGCGTTGCCATCACCTTAAAACCCATGGCCTGCAGGTCACGAAGCGAGCCGGCAATCTTATCTTTGTCGTTCTCCTTCACCGAGACGAATACAGTGCCTGTCATCGGCAGCGTGATGCCTGCCCCCAACTGGCTCTTGCCAAACGCCATGGCAAAGTCCTTGTCGAGCCCCATCACCTCGCCCGTTGAGCGCATCTCAGGGCCAAGGATCGGATCGACGCCAGTGAAGCGCGCAAACGGGAACACGGCTTCTTTGACCGCGACGTGATTAATCTTCTCTTTCTTCAGACCGAACGACGCGAGCGGCTTGCCGGCCATCACCTGCGAGGCTATGGCCGCAATTGGCTTGCCGATGACCTTGGCAACGAACGGCACCGTGCGCGAGGCACGCGGGTTCACTTCAAGAATGAACACCTTGTTGTCCTTGATGGCGAACTGCACATTCATGAGCCCCACAACTTTCAGCGCCAATGCAAGTTCCCGCGTTTGGCGCTCAAGTTCCTTGATGATGTCATCGGACAGTGAATGCGGTGGCAGTGAGCACGCGCTATCGCCCGAATGAATGCCGGCCTCTTCAATATGTTCCATGATGCCGGCAACAAATGTGTCCC
>JANNXL010000243.1:0-15923 GCA_031409575.1 Hyphomicrobium sp. | reverse complement strand
TCGAAAGACGTCTCACGCTTGTCACCACGCTGTTTGTGGTGGCGTTGATTGGCGGCTTCGTCGCCCTTAAGTTCGTACTCTAAGAGTTGGCCGGGATAAGGCATTCATGCTGGAATCATCGAAGGCAGAGAGAGCAGGCGGGTATCGGCTCGGCGGGCTCATGCTGTTTGCATCGGCAGGCGCCATCCTCACTGCGCTCGGCTTTCAGTACATCGGCGGCTATGACCCGTGCGCGCTGTGCTTGATGCAGCGCTATGCCTACTACGCGGCGATCCCGCTGTTGTTTATCGCAATGGCGCTGGCAACGGAAAAGCCCAAACTCGCCGGATTTGTTTTACTCCTCGTCGCCATCGGCTTCTTAGCCAACGCGGGCCTTGGCACCTATCACGCAGGGGCTGAGTGGAAATACTGGCCCGGCCCTGAGACGTGTTCGAGCGGGGCGGCCGGATTGCCTCAATCAGCGGCAGACATGCTCAAGGGTATGGAAAATCGAGTCGTCCGCTGCGACGAGGCCTCGTGGCGCCTATTTGGCCTCTCATTTGCCGGTTGGAACGTGCTGATTTCGCTAGCGCTCTTCGCCCTGGGGCTGCGGGCTGCCGCCGCGTCCGCCAGGAACGCTTGAATTTCTCAAGTTATTTCAAACGCTTATTTTTATCCACAGCCGCGCGGGGATTTCGTTCCCCGGGGAACGGCTTTCTGAACGAACTGCAAGCAAAATTCCTTCAATCCGTCGGGCCTCCGCCATTTTTCAGCCGTGGTGTGGCAGTTAATTCACACTCATCGACGGAACACATCGCGAACTTACGAAGGTGAGCGGCGGGTTAGACGAGGTCCGGAAGAGTTTAAAGTTGCGGCCAGTTGTACCGAGTTGCAGGCCGCGTGTGTTGAGTACCGGGAGTTGAGTAGGCCGGCGTGTTGCGTCCCCCCGAGTTTGTTGCGTTGCGTACCAGTGGTTTGCGTTGAGTTTGAGGGGCGTATCCCTCGCGTTTTCGTTCCCCAGTTTGCGTCAGTGTTTGCGCCAGTGTTTGCGTTTGTAACGTTGCGTGCTGTGTAGCCCTCTCGAGCCAAGATCACGCCCCCTCGCGTGATCCAAGATTTAAGGTCCTCCGCCCGGCAGTGAACTGTTTTGCGTTCTGCCGGGCGGTCGACCAACTCCCTCAAGTTTGAGTTGTGTAAGTAGCGTTCCCGTTTTTTGACCCCCGTTTTTTCAAGTTGTGTTTTGAGTGCGAGCGACATGCCGGGCGTTGAGTTTGTGTCGAGTGTGAGTGGCGTTGCTGAAACGGACGATCTGTCGTGGCGTTCCCTGCATGACGTTTTGAGTTCGATGCTGGGAACTATGGAATTCGCCGCCGGTGAAAGCGCCGGCTGCCGAGACGAGTAGGCGGAAGGGCCGTTGTGCCCGTCCGCAGAGTTGGCAAGCGTGCCTAGTGCGAGACAGCACATGTCCAAAGGCACTGCATCACCAGTCGCGCGTAGCAGTGCCGCTGTGCTGGGTACGCTTGCCGCCTGACTTTCGTTCGACGTGTTGCGTTCAGTTGCGTGTGTTGTGTCCTCGCGTCCCAATCTTGATCCCGTTTAGAAGCGTACTTTTTCAGGAGGCGATCTCATGATCCCCGGCCACATCAATCCCCTTCAATGGCACCAGGCACTCGGCGTGGCGCGCCAATCGTGCGCACGCTTTTTCCGCGACGGTACCGCGCCCGGTGACGCCATGCGCGCGTTCGGTTTAGCGCCGGAGGCCGCGACGGATTGGAGCAAAGCTGTGGAGGCCATCGCCAGCGTTCTGTGCGCCGTTCCTGATAAGAAAGCCGCTTAGAAGCACGGCCTTGCTGTCTTGGCCCTTAACTGCCGTCTTTCCGTTCTCAAAACTCAAAAGCCCCCGGAGTTCGGGGGCTTTTTTTGTGATGCGACTGAACTCAAGTCTACGGCTCCAGCTCCGTATCCCAATAGAGATAGTCCATCCAACTCTCGTGCAGATAGTTGGGCGGGAATAGACGGCCGTTGCGGTGCAGTTCAAACACCGTCGGACGGTAGGGGGCCTGATGCGGACGCATCCCGGCTCTATCGGGCATCAACCCGCCTTTGCGCAAATTGCATGGCGAGCACGCGGCCACGACATTGTCCCACTTCGTCTGCCCGCCGCGCGAGCGCGGGATGACGTGATCGAATGTCAGATCTTCGCGGTCGCCGCAGTATTGGCAGGAGAAGCGATCGCGCAGGAACACGTTGAACCGCGTGAAGGCAGGATAGAGCGCGGGCTTCACGAACGTCTTGAGCGAAACGACGCTCGGCAGCCGCATCTCGAAGCTCGAAGAGCGCACGGTGCGCTCATATTCGGAGACGATGTTGACGCGCTCCAAAAAGACAGCCTTCACCGACTCCTGCCAGCTCCAGAGCGACAACGGATAGTAGCTCAGGGGCCGGAAGTCGGCGTTAAGAACCAGGGCCGGAAAGGCTTCCGGCGATGCAGCATGGGCTTGCAATGCCTTGATTCACTTTCTTGGTTCCGACGCATTCCAACGCGGGACAGTTCGAATGCAGGCGGGATACTAGCCGCGCATGTCAGCTCTGTGAAGCTCTTGAAAATCACCGCCGCACTTACAGTGTCACGCATTTCTCCGGTGCAAATCTATCTCTTTGTCCATGATTGGGACTTTCAACTGCAACGCAGCCGGATGTACTGTGCAGCTGGTGATGTTGCTTGCCAGCACACCAGACCCGCTCTCACGGAGCTTCACCGGTCATGCGAAAACACTTCGCAACGTCTTGCCTTTCGGCAGCAATTATCGCGCTTGCGACCGTCCCCGCCATGGCCGCCGGCCAGAAATTGACCGATTGGGCCACGGTCTTTCACCCGCAGCGCGGATTTCAAATCGCGTATCCCAGCAATGTTTTTTCTCCCTCGGGCGGTGCGGTCGACGCAGACGGGCAGGTATTTGTCTCCCGCGACGGTGCCGCAAAGCTCATTGTCGGCGCGTTCGACAACGAGGGCGGTGCGACCATGCTCGACTATCGCGAGCAGTTGCTGTCCGAAAACTACGCAGGAGCCGAGATCGATTTCGGCCCCATCCGGCGCACGTGGTTCATCATTTCGGGCACGCGCGGCGGTATGCACTTTTATGAGCGTGTCAGTTTCACATGCGACGGGCGGCTGATCAACAGCTGGGCGCTGCTCTACCCGGCCGCATTGCGCCGGACGTACGACCGCGTCGTTGAGGCCATCGCGCGTACCTACACTCCGGGCGCGGGACCGGCCGGTCATTGCGACGGTCTGTGACACGGCCATTGACCGCACCGCCCGTTTTTCGTTTTGCGCCGAGCCCGAACGGTTATCTGCACCTTGGCCATGCATTGTCGGCCCTCGACGGATATGAAAAGGCGAAGCAAGCCTCCGGCCGCTTTCACCTGCGCATCGAGGACATCGATACGGCGCGCAGCCGCGAGGTTTATATTGCTGCGATATTCGAGGATCTCGCGTGGCTTGGTCTCACGTGGGAAGTGCCGGTTTTACAGCAATCTCAGCACTTTCCGCGCTATCTGGCGATGGCGGATAAGCTGACGGCTTTAGGCGTGCTCTATCCGTGTTTTGCGACCCGCAGTGAAATCGCAGCGGCAGCGGCGGCCAATCCAACGGCTCTCGATCCCGATGGCGCACCACTCTATCCGGGTTTGCACAAACATCTCTCTTTGGAAGATATTGCACTGCGCCGCGCGCGCGGAGAGCAGGCCGCATTGCGGGTCGATGTGGAGAAAGCAATCGCACTTGCTGGCCGCAAATTGGATGGCCAACCTCTGACATTCACCGAAATTGATAGCGCGGGGCTGCAACATACACTCAATGCAACGCCTCAAATCTGGGGCGACGCCGTGATCGTGCGCAAAGAGACGCCAGCGAGCTACCACCTCGCGGTTGTCGCCGACGA
Source organism: Hyphomicrobium sp. (assembly GCA_031409575.1). Lineage (GTDB taxonomy): Bacteria > Pseudomonadota > Alphaproteobacteria > Rhizobiales > Hyphomicrobiaceae > JANNFX01. The sequence goes on along the minus strand of JANNXL010000243.1, from coordinate 12,000 downwards.
TGCTTTTCAGGGCGTCACCCACGTGACGCGCGGGCGGGACCTGTTTGCCGCGACAGGACTGCATCGGCTGTTGCAGGTGCTTCTCGATCTGCCGGAACCGCTTTATTCTCACCACAGGCTGTTGCTCGGGCCCGATGGCCGTAAACTCGCCAAGAGCGCTGGCGATACATCTCTGAGGGACCTGCGCAACAGCGGCGCTCGACTATCGGACATCCGGCGGATAGTACAACTCGAAAATGCACCCAACGAGACGCCTTAGTTAGCATTCGGTAACTAAGTTTTTCTAATGGTGGTAGAGTGAGTTGCACCGTATGGTTCACAATATTGCGCCGGGTGCGTCAGATCGGGACGGCGTTTGACGTCAGGCGGCTATGAAGAAGCAAAAAAAGCATAAGCCGAAGCATAAACGTCCTGCCGCCGCGGCTGGCCGCGCGGTCTCGCCGCCGCGCGCATCAAGTCCTGCCCGGGGGCCACGTGGAGTGGCCCCATCCGTGGTCCGGACAAAGCCTCGCGAAAAAGGTTCCACCATTGGCCTCGAGCGCCGCGCTTTTGGGTGGCCGATTGCTCGCCGGACCGCCCATGATCGCGGTGCGTTCGCTGCGCTCGCCCAATATTCGCAGGATGACCGGCAAGCGCTCGGTTTGCTCATGCTGCCGTTTCTGCTCGTTGCGGTCGCGATTGGCAGCAGTCAGTCTTTGCGCATGCGGCCGTCCTACGAGGCGCCAGTGACATTGCCTGTCGAACAAGCGCGCAACCAGTCCGCGTTGACGCCGGGCCCGGCCAACGAGGCTGCACTGACCGAAAAATCCGTTTCCCAGTTACGGGCCCTTTCGCCATCGCCATCAGAGCCGCCAGTCGTGTCGCCAGTCATATCCCCAGTCTTGGCCGCAGTGCCTGCTTCGCCATTGATCGACACCGCCGGCCTGGCCGTTGTAATCCCGCCGGCACCCGTGACAGCGATTGCCCCCCTCGCGTTGCCGAGCGTGACTGTGCAACCGGCTGCTCCTGACACTCAAATTGCCTTGGCACCCGATGCTCCCATAGTCGCCGGCAACTCAAGCGCCAGCCCAACGATTGCTGAGTCATCGGGCCTAGAAGCCGCTGCACGGCAACTGAACGCCGTGCCCGCGCCGCAAACTCTTGCACCATCGCTGCCCGATCAGATAGCGGAACTGCCCGGCGCTGCGGACCTTCGCTTGCCCGGCTCGATAACGGCTCCGGCCCCCCTCACTGTTCCCGCCAATGTGTGCGTTGCCGAAACGCCCAAGCCCCGTGCCGCAAGCCCGCAGCGGCTCGCAGCACTTGGCGGGCAAACGGCCGGCGGCTTCGTCGAGCCGATCGCTTTTGGACTGGAATTGGCGGCAGCCGCCCGCGAGCAGCTCGATGATTTCACCGTCTACACCGACAAATACCAGACGATGGCCTATCCAAATGGTGATCTGCCGAATTTCTATGGCGTTTGTACCGATGTGATCATTCGCGCTTATCGGGTGCTGGGTATCGACCTCCAGCAACTCGTGCACCAATCGAAACTTGGTTCAGGCGACACCAACATCGATCACCGTCGGGTCAGCACGCTGCAAAAGTATTTCTCGGCCTATGGCATCAGCTTGCCGATCACGGAATTTTCCGAGGATTATTGGCCGGGCGACGTTGTCAGTTATTACCGGCCGCAAAATGCTCATTCACGAACCCATATTGCCATTGTTTCAGATGTGGTTGGGCCGTCCGGCAACTTTATGATCATTCACAACCGCGGCTGGGGTCCGCAGCAGGAAGACGGCCTGTTCGTCGATCAGATTACCGGTCACTACCGGTATTCAGCGGCCAAGCGGCCCAATGCTCCGGCCCAAACGATCGCCAAAACCAAGCCGGGTGCTAAGATAGTGGCTCCAGCGAAGAAGACTGTTCCCGCCACGGGACCCGCTGCAGGTGCTGGCGCACGGGCGTCTCTGGCTGTGCCGAAAACGGGCGTTAGCACCGTTCCCCGGTGACACAGGCCTTTGCCAGTCGTGAGCGATAATGTTTTGCTCCACGACACCTCCGCTGGGACGACGGACTGAAAGATCACACGTATTGCACCACTTTAACCGCGTCCGTAGGGACGACTTGATGCAATACGCCGGCAAATCCCGGGAGTTGCTGGCAGTTAATAACCTTTAGAATTGAGAAACTCCTTTGGCGCTGAATTTGCTTGTCGAATTCGGCAAATCAATTCAACTTATTAAGTGTCCAAAAAATTGAATTCGGTCTTCTCATTGCAAACGGCGGTTGGTGCCGTCGAATGGAAGGCACCCGCAAGCGGCATGGCTCAGGTGTTGAACGCGAACTCAGGTAAGGTATGGACGGCGCTCGCCAGTTGGTTTCTGCCTGGCGGCGCGGTGCGTCGTGCCCGGCCCGATGCCGATGCCCTTGCTCCGCTGCCCTTGCCATTTAACGGCGAGCCGCAATCTGACGTGATGCAATGGTCGAAGGTCTCCGCTGTTATGACTGGCGCAATCGGGTCGGCGGCCCTTGCTGCTCAGCTTCAGCGCTCGGCGGGTCAGCAACTCGATGCGGCGGGATATGCACTCGATATTTTGCGCGCTGAACTTATTGCCGCCATGACAATCCCATCGGGACGTCCAGCACAATCGGTCGTGCTGCAGTTGCCGCGCTCGGCTCTGCGGGCAAAACGCGAGCGTTCGCAGCTCGCGGCTTAAATGTTCGCTTGCCATGTCCGGCATTCGGAACATGTGCTCGTTTCGAATTGAAGCGCCCGGGAACTAAGTCTTTACCTATCTGGTTCACACTTGCGGGAACGAGACAAAGAATTGTCTCAAACCGCGCTTAGCCCGTTGGCGGCCGGTGTTGCGTTGCGTGATTGTCCCAAGTGAGTTGCATCATGAAGTATGCTTTGCCGGCGCGGGCCTCCCGTGCGTTGGCTGCCGGAGTGGCAGCATTGATCCTCTCGGCGTTGCCGCAAGGTCCGTTGGGGCCTGTAGTGTCTCAGGCGGAGAGCCGCCCGCAAGCACCATTATCGGCGCAAATTTCTGCGGTCTATCAGATCGCGCTGAACGGCTTCGATGTCGGCAGCTTTCATTATGTGTCTGAGACAAGCGGCGGCGCTTACAAGCTGACCAGCGACGTTGAACTCTCCCTATTGATGGGCGCCTTTCACTGGAAAGGCGTTAGCAAAACCTCTGGCCAGACAAGCAACGCGGCCGTAAAGCCAGCTTCCTTCGGCTTTGAATATTCGAGCTCATTGAAAAGCGGCTCCGTGCGTATGGGCTTTGCCAAGGGCAGCGTCGAGAGCGTATCGATTGATCCGCCCGCACCCCCCATTCCCGATGTCGTGCCATTGACACCCGAGCATCTGGTCAATGTTCTCGATCCGTTGAGCGCCATCCTCGCCATGACGCAAGATACAGGCGGCAAGCCGTGTGACCGTAAACTCGCCGTTTTCGACGGCAAACAGCGGTTTGATTTGCAGCTGATGTATCGCCGCCAGGATGCCATTGAAGGCAGCACGGAGACGGCGTCTGTTTGCCGGGTCAAATATATCCCGATTGCTGGCTACCGCCGGAGCGAAGAAACCGCCAATCTGGCGCGGTCAACGGGTATCGAAATCTCGTTCCGTCAGGTTCCGGGCGCGAAAGTGTTCGTACCGCAGAAAATAGTCCTGCCAACGCTCGCCGGGCCTGCCGAAATCACCGTTCAGCGCGTTGACTTAAAACTGGCCGGTAGCGGACAGATCGCCCTGGTCAACGATTGAGACCGGACCGTCAGGCCTCACTCCCGGGAGTGGACCGATGTGCAGATGACCCGTGTCGAGAAAGTGGCTTGATCTCGGCCGGTCGCAGTGCAATGCCAGGGCTTCTAGTTTCTAGGAGGCCCCTGCATGGGCAGCGACTTCACTAACCGCATCCGTAACGTCACCGCGGTTCTGGGGCCTACCAATACCGGCAAGACGCACTTGGCTATCGAGCGGATGCTGGGTCATCAGTCGGGTATGATCGGCCTGCCGCTGCGTCTGCTGGCGCGCGAAGTGTACGACAAGGTGGCAGCCCGCGTCGGGGCCGATAAAGTCGCCCTCATTACGGGTGAGGAAAAAATCAAACCCGAGCGCGCCCGCTATTGGGTGTGCACCGTCGAAGCTATGCCGCGGGATGTGGAAGCAGACTTCGTTGCCATCGATGAAATCCAGCTTGCAGGCGATTTTGATCGCGGCCATGTGTTCACAGACCGGCTGTTGCATGCCCGCGGCCGTGAAGAAACGCTCGTGCTAGGCGCGCAGACCATGCGCGATGCCATTGAAGCGCTGATCCCCGGCGCAAACTTTATATCGCGGCCAAGGTTGTCCAAACTCACCTACGCGGGCGAGAAAAAAATCACGCGCCTGCCGCCGCGCTCGGCCATCGTGGCGTTCTCGGCTGCGGAAGTATATTCGATTGCCGAGCTTATCCGCCGTCAGCGCGGCGGAACGGCTGTGGTGCTGGGGTCGCTGTCGCCGCGCACGCGCAATGCGCAAGTCGCGCTCTATCAGTCTGGCCAAGTTGATTTTCTCGTGGCGACCGATGCGATTGGAATGGGCCTCAATCTTGATCTCGATCACGTCGCGTTTTCGGCAACGCGCAAGTTCGATGGCGTCACCCACCGCAGCCTCACACCCGGCGAAATCGGTCAGATTGCTGGCCGTGCCGGACGCTACATGAACGATGGTACGTTCGGGGTCACCGGATCGGCTGACGCTTTTGAAGGCGATCTCGTTGAACGGCTGGAGAACCATTCGTTCGACAGCGTGCGCCAGCTGCAATGGCGCAACCGCAAACTCGATTTTTCGACGCTTGAACGGTTGCGCGAGAGCCTGCGCGATCTGCCGGGCGAGGCGCGCCTGTCGCGGGCCCGCATGGCCGATGACGTTCTTGCATTGGAAACAGTCGCCGGAGATAGCCATGTCGCTGGCTATGCCGTGACGCCGGCCGCCGTCTCAAAACTGTGGGATGTGTGCCAGATCCCAGACTACCGCAAGATTTCAGGGGCCAATCACGCCGAGCTTGTGTCTGCGGTTTATGGGTTCTTGATGGGGCCGGAAGGCCGCATCCCCGAAGATTGGTTTGCCAAGCAGGTGGCTTTCGCGGACCGCACCGATGGCGACATCGACACGCTGTCCAATCGCATCGCGCACATTCGCACCTGGACGTTCGTATCCAACCGGGCCGATTGGCTGAAGGATCCCAGCCATTGGCAGGAACGCACGCGCGCCATAGAAGATAGTCTTTCCGATGCCTTGCACGAGCGGCTGACGCAGCGGTTCGTGGATGCCCGTACCAGTGCCTTGATGAAGGGTCTTCGTGACAATGAAGAATTGAGCGCCGAGATCGCCGATGATGGCGCGATCAAAGTTGAGAACCACGCCATCGGCCGGTTGCAGGGGTTCCGCTTCTGGCCTGAGCCCGAAGCCGAGGGTGTCAATGGCAAAGCGGCTCGCCACGCCGCGTCTCAGGTGGTGGCTCGCGAATTGGGCATGCGGGCGCGCCGCGTCGCAGCTGCCAAGGGCGATGCGTTCAAGCTCTTGCGGTCCGGTAAGGTTTTGTGGCGCGACGATGAGATCGCGCTGCTGGAAGCCGGCGCCGATCCGTTGAAGCCGTCCGTTGCGCTGCTGATCGACGAGCACATGCCGGTGCAAGACCGGGAAAAAATACAAACACGCTTGGACACCTGGATTACCGAGCTGATTGCCGAACGCTTGAAGCCGCTCGCCGATTTGGCGAAGGCGGAAGACGTGACCGGTCTGGCGCGCGGCATCGCGTATCAGCTGAGCGAGAACCTGGGGGCGTTGAAGCGCGAGAGCATCACCAACGACATCAAGAGCCTCGACCAGAACGCGCGCGCGACGCTGCGCAAGTATGGCGTGCGGTTCGGGGCGTTCAATATTTTCTTCCCGCAACTGCTGAAGCCGGCCCCGGCCGAACTTGCTTTGACGTTGTGGCTCTTGAAGCACGGCGCAAAAGCCGGGCTCGATGCCAACGCACTGCCAGAACCGCCGCGTGCCGGGCTGACGTCATCTGCGACGGATGCCAAAATACCCGAAGCGTTTTATCTGGCCTATGGCTTCCACGTCAGCGGGCCGCGCGTTGTGCGGCTCGACATCATCGAGCGATTGGCGGATCAGATCCGGCCGCTGCTGGCCTGGCGTCAGATTGCTGAAAATCCGTCGCTGCCGCCCAAGGGATCGACAGGCGATGGCGCATTTATTGTCACGCCGGAAATGATGTCGATCCTGGGGTGTTCACCCGATGAGTTGGGCAATGTGCTCCGCTCACTAGGCTTCCGGTCCGAGCGCCGCGCCGTGAAAGCAGTGGCGGCCGTGGTGCCAAGTGCTCCCGTCGTGATCGAGGCCGCTGCCGTCGATGACGCGCCAGCGGTAGCAGCCGAAGTTTCGGCCGAACTCAGCGCAGTTGAGCCAGTTGAGACCATTGCAGTCGAAGCGGAAGCGGAAGTTCCAGCTGCAGAGGCCGTTGCAACGCCGGCTGAAGAAAAGTTCGAAGAAGTCTGGCGTCCACGCCGTTCGCGCCATGGCGAGCCAGGCGAAGAAGGCCGGCCCCGGCGCCCGCGTGGGGGCCCTCACCGCAGCCGGGATGGAGACCATCGCCACGGCAAGCCGCGCGATCATGCACCCGCGCCGCGCCGGGAAGGCGATGCCGCAGCAGTGCCTGCTCCTGATAGCGGTGCTGCGGCGCCAGCAGACGCTGCGACTGTACAGCCTCATGATGCGCGCCGGGACCGCGGTGGCTGGCGCGGCGAACGGCGCGATGGTCCGCCACGGTCAGGTGGTGCTCGTGAGGGCGGACACCGCGAAGGTGGTTCCCGGGATGGGCCGCGCGGTTCATCACGTGGAGACAAGGACCGGCCGGGCGGTGACAGAGGTGCGCGCCGGGGTGGCGATCGCGACCGTGATCGCTCGCGGGGACCTGGGTCTGCGCCGCCAGCCATTCAATCGGCACCGCCGCCGAAGAAATCCGGCGCGGAACTGGATTCGCCGTTCGCCGCGCTGATGGCTTTGCGCGACAGCTTGGCAAAAACCACCAAGGATAAACCGTCGCCATGACGGCAGAAGAGGCGGAGATTGAACCGGGATTGGCGGGCCAACGGCTGGATCGCTGGTTGTGGTTTGCTCGCATCTTCAAATCACGAACCTTAGCCGCGGGGCTGATCGAGGCCGGCAAGATCCGGGTGAATGCCGTCAAGACCGTGAAGCCGAGCCATCTGGTCAAACCGGGTGATGTCATCACATCGTCGGCGCAGCGCGATGTTCGGATCATCGAAGTCAAAGCGCCCGGCACCCGGCGCGGGCCAGCGTTGGAAGCGCAAACACTATATACCGATCTGACGCCCAAGCCGGTTGTCGAGGCGAAGGCTGGCACCGATCTGCGCAAAACGCTCGGCAGCGGGCGGCGCGCGGCTGGCAGTGGCCGGCCAACAAAGCGTGACCGGCGCCTGATCGAACGCTTGCAGGGTCAGGATTAACAGGCTGCTTCAACCTCTTGTGTTGCGAGAACACTGGTGCAAGTTCGATTTTACTGTCATTGCGGCTGACGCGGGTGATTTGCTATAACGAGCGGGTTCGCGCCACAGGCACGATCTCGATGGCGTACAGAAAAGGAAACAGGCAGGACGCATGACCTACGTCGTCAACGATAAGTGCATTAAGTGTAAGCACACCGATTGCGTCGAGGTTTGTCCGGTCGATTGCTTCTATGAAGGCGAGAACATGCTCGTCATTCATCCTGATGAGTGCATCGATTGCGGGGTGTGCGAGCCGGAATGCCCCGAAGACGCGATCAAGCCCGATACGGAGCCGGGTTTGGAGAAGTGGCTGGAGCTCAACAGAGAATACGCCGACAAGTGGCCGAATATCACTGTTAAGAAACCCTCTCCTCCTGATGCCGCAAAGTATAAGGATGTAGAGGGCAAGTTTGAGAATTATTTTTCCTCCGAACCTGGTGACGGAGACTAAGTCGATACTGTCTCGTGCAAACGACTAAACACTGTTAAGTTGTCGCCGTGGGTCTACGATCCGGCGGACCATTGCGAGCGGCTGTTCAGCGGCCAAACACCACATTCCTCAACACCTCTTCAATTTCCTTGAAAAATGTGTTAGGGTCTACCCATGCACATCAGTCGAACAGACAAAGAACACTTGGGGCACAAAGTTTTAGCTCTGGGTTTGTTCTCAGGTTCGACGTGTCTAAAGCCGGTTCTACACTTCGCAGTGGTGCCTAAAAAGGACGCAGACGTTTAAGTGATATAGGCAACTCAGCGGGTCCTTTGCATCGCATCGGAACGGGTGTTGTCTTGAGAATAACCCGGTCTCTAGCTGGTGCAGTTAGGGTTCTGGGTTTTTGTGCGGCCATCTCAGGCGAGGTGGTTTGAGGTATGCGGCAGCCGCCGGGCGGCCGCAAAGTTGGATGGAAAGAGTGAGGCCTAAGCCGATGGCAGTTAAGACAAAGACACAGGCAAAAAAGCAGCAGACGGTCAAGGCCGTTCCGGCCAAGAAAGCCGCCGCTGTTTCGAGCAAGCCCGCTGCCGTTCCGGCGGCGAAAGCCGCCGGCAAGAGTGTGTCGAAGCCCGCCGTTGTGGCTGCTTTTGTCAAGCCAGTTGCCGCTAAGGCTCCCGTGAAGGCCGTTGCGAAGGCTGTCGCTCCAGTTCCAGCATCGGCCAAGAAGGCTGCCGTCGTAGCAAAGCCTGCGGCTGCTGCACCCGTTGCCGCTGCTGCCCCGGCCAAGAAGCCTGCTGCCGGAGCAGTTCAGGCTCCGGCCGTGTTGAGCAAGGCTTCAGCTGCCATGAAGCAAGCTGCAGCCAAGGTTCAGGCCGTGCGCGCCGCCATTGCGGCGTCGCCTGTCGTCGCTCAACCTGCGCCTCAGGCGCGGACGGTTCCTGCTGCACTTGCCAAGTCTGGCGCAGCGAAATTGTCGGCACCGGTGGCACCGGCTACCCCCAAGGTATTGGCTGAACGCGCGGCGGCCGCCCAGCAGGCGCTGGCTGCCCAGAAGAAGAACGTCAATCAGCGTCACGGCTTCAAGACGAACGAGTTCATCGTTTATCCGGCTCATGGCGTCGGCCGCATCGTCGGCATTGAAGAACAGGAAATCGCGGGCATGTCGCTCGAACTTTTCGTCATCAATTTCGAAAAGGAAAAGCTCACGCTGCGCGTGCCCACGGGCAAGCTCGAAAGCGTCGGTATGCGCAAGCTAGCTGGCGAAGAGATCGTGCGCCGTGCGATGGATACGTTGAAGGGCCGCGCCCGCGTCAAGCGCACCATGTGGAGCCGCCGCGCGCAGGAGTATGTAGCCAAGATCAACTCGGGCGATCTGATCTCGATCGCTGAAGTGGTCCGCGACCTCTATCGCTCGGAAGCACAGCCAGAGCAGTCCTACTCAGAGCGCCAGCTCTATGAAGACGCGCTCGACCGTATGGCGCGCGAAATCGCGGCTGTCGACAAGCTCGATGACCGCGGCGCCGTTCAGCGCATCACCGACGTACTGTCCAAAAGCGCCCGCGGCCGCCGCATGGCCGAAGACGCTGCCGAAGCCGACGTGAAGGCGGCTTAGTCAGCTCTCTACTCCGGTTCAAAAGTTCAAACGGCATCGGGCGCATTGTCCGGTGCCGTTTTTTTTATTAGGGACCCTGAGACGGCGCTATTGGCACAACCGGATTTAATTCTGGCGGCGTTGCTGCTGTTGGCAACCCCAAATCCTCAATATCACCCACGTTCATCACCTCAATCGAGGGGCCATATCGGCGTTGCAGCCAGCCGCGGACCCTGATCGTGTGACCGGTCGCCGATTGAAGCGTTGCCGCGCTGCCCGGCGCTGCCTTCAGCACATATGCAGGGATAACAGCGGTAAAATCGCTGCGCCAATCCTCGCCGAAGTTCAAAAACAAACGCCCGGACCGCTCGGTGACATTGACGACCGTGCCTTCCACGATGGCAAAATTAGATTGCAGGCGGAGAAGCTCGCGCGGCTGTGTTGCGTTTCGCACCTGATAGCTGGCGTGAGCCCACAGGCCCCGCTTGTTACGGCGTGCTTCAGCTTCAAAGGCGAGCAGCGCTTTGAGACACGCGCCACCGCCGTGTTTCGAGGACACGATCGCTTGGCCGTGTTCGACAAGCTCGCGCTGCAGCCACATACGGCTGTTGCCGTGGCTGATGTGGATCTGTGCGGCTGTCCGGCCATAGCGGTCAGGCGGCGCGGCGTCGGCAGAGATGCTGGCAGCGCCGCTGGCCACCAATCCGGCCAATTCATTCTTGGCGGTTTGTTCGGGCTCCCACGTTCCATTTTTAATTGGGACCGCGATCGGAGCAGGCGGCAACAGGATGCCGGCCAATCGCACCTCGCGTCCATCGTCTAGAAAGACACTGGTGGTGCCGCCGGGGCGGATGATGGCGTGTGGCTCGCCTAGCGAAGTCTCGCACGGTGCGCCGGATGATGCGGTTGCACCATTGGCCTCTGTCCCGGCGGCAATCGGAGCACACCCCAACGGCACCACGCCATAAACGGCAGCCGCCAGCAGCAATGCGGGATAGCGCGTGAGCATTGCTACGATCTAGCAGTGCGGCTGCGTTTCAGAAAAGGAAATCATCGGCTTTCAGCAAGCTCAGACGAACGCCTTCCAGAAGGATCGTGCCATGGGAGGTTACGGTGATCAGGGTGCTCCCGCCGTGTTCGCTTGAATGGGCCAAAACGTCAACAAAGCTCGAAATGGACGTGCCCTTGAGGTCGATGACATCAATAACTCGATTTTTCCCGGAGCCCCTTTGAAAGTCTTCGATGACGTCGTGACCGAAGTGGCCCTTGAACACGAACGCATCATCGCCAGAGCCGCCGCTAAAGCGATCATCGCCTTTGCTGCCCGTAAGCCGGTCGTCTCCGGCGCGCGCTCTGATCACCTCGATACCGGACACGGCGACGCTCGACAGATCGAGGACATCATTGCCCGTGCTCAGGCGCAGGACATCGTAACCCGCGCCACCGCTCAAGGCTTCGATGCTGTTGTGTGCCCTGAGGCCCTTGGAAAGGCCGATCATGTCGTCGCCAGCACTGCCGATGATACGATCCGTTCCAGCGCCACCGATGAATCGATCAAGGCCAGTGGCGGTGCCCCGGACAATGAACGTGTCATTGCCGTCCATCCCATACATGATGTCGTTGCCGCCAAGACCTTCAATTCTGTCGTCGTTTGCGGTGCCGATAAGAACGTCATTGGCATTCGTACCCGTAATCGCGCTGACGCCGATTGCCGCCGAAATGGCGAGCGTGAAGTTAAGGTTCGCAGACACGGCTCCATCCGAAGCGGCAACGGTGATTGTGATGGTGCCTGATGCGGATGCAGGGGGCGTTCCCGAGAATGTTCCGGTGCCTGTATCGAAGGCAAGCCAATTTGGCAGCGGTGCGCCTCCGCTCAACCGTGCGGAGAGTTGCAGGGCGTCTCCATCGGCATCACTGAAAACGCCCACAGGCAACGCGAAACTGAAGGCTTGCTTGGCTTGGGCCGCCTGAGCGCCAATCGTGCCCGAGACCACGGGGGCCAGATTTTTGATGATGGTGAGACCGACGCCGGCCGTGCTGACAGCGCGTCCATCGGACAGGGTGTATCTGAAGTTAGCCAGACCGTCATAGCCATCCGGTGTCGTGACAGTCACGCTACCGGCCGCGTCCAAAAGAACGCTGATCCCAGGCGAGACATTGCTGATGCTGGCGATGGTCAAAGCATCGCCGTTGACGTCAGTATCGTTCTGCAGCAGGGCCGCTGCGGGAATCAATGCCGTGCCGGACCGGATGCCAAATCCAAGGTCATCGCGTGCGATAGGAGTGTCGTTGCTGGCGCGCGGCGCTGCGGCTCCTTCGGCTTCGAGCCGGGGACGGCTCCAGATGGTGCCGTCATCGAATTTGATCTGGTCAACGCCGGGGCCGTTTCCGCTCAACACCCCTTCCAGCACGATCCATCCGCGGTGGC
>JANNXL010000242.1:0-2125 GCA_031409575.1 Hyphomicrobium sp. | reverse complement strand
AGGCGCAGAATATCGGCGCCGGATTTCGCCATCACATCTTGTGGCGCGACGACGTTGCCGAGTGACTTCGACATCTTCGCGCCCTTCTCATCGAGCACGAAACCGTGTGTGAGAACGACGTCATAAGGCGCTTGGCCTCGCGTGCCGCAGGACTCGAGCAACGACGAGTGGAACCAGCCGCGATGCTGGTCCGAGCCTTCGAGATACATGATGCGGTCGAAGCCGCCTTCGTCTTTTCGCAAGGTGGCCAGATCGTCGCGCTTCTCTAACGTGAAGGCGTGCGTGCAGCCTGAATCGAACCAGACATCAAGAATGTCGCGCACCTGATCCCAGTCGGCCATTTCTTTGGCCGGCACGAGACCGCCGAGAAAACGCTCCTTGGCGCCGTCGGCAAACCACACGTCGGCGCCTTCCTTTTCGAAGGCGGCGATGATGCGCTTTTGCAGTTCACCGGATTTCGCGAAGTCGCGGCTTGTCGCGAGCTGTTCGGTTTTGGTATTGCGGAACACGCAGATCGGCACGCCCCACGCACGCTGACGCGACACCACCCAGTCAGGCCGCCCAGCGATCATGCCGGTGATGCGGTTCTCGCCGGATGCGGGTACCCATTGGGTGTCTTGAATTCCAAGTAGTGCGCGGTGCCGAAGCGTGTCTGCCCGCGGAACGATTTTACCGTCATTGAAGTCGGCATTGTGCATGAAGACCAGCGTTTCATCGGTGAGTTTCTTATCCATGGCGATGAACCACTGCGGTGTGTTGCGATAGATCACTGGCTTCTTTGAGCGCCACGAGTGCGGGTATTGATGCTTCAAACGTCCGCGGGCGATCAGTGCGTTGGCTTCCGACAGCGCTTTGATAACGGCATCGTTGGCCGACACATCGGGCTTGGGTTTGTCGCCGGTTTCAGTCAGCACGCGCTTTCCTTCAAAGCCGGGCGCGGCCTTGGTCAGTACGCCATCGGCATCGACGGTGAAAGGGATGGACGTATCAACGCCGCGCTTGTTGAGTGCGGCTTGGTTTTGCATCCAGATGATATAGTCGTCCGAGCCGTGCCCGGGTGCCGTGTGCACAAAGCCAGTGCCTGTATCGTCAGTGACGTGGTCACCGTCGAGGAGTGGGACGGGGAAGTGATAGCCTCGCGAATAATGCGATAACGGATGCTCGCAAAGTGTCTTGGCAAGCACGTCTGGAGTAACCGAAATAGGCAGCTGCTCATAGTCCTCGACTTTTGCAGCTTTCATAACGTCGGCAACAAGTTTGTGAGCGATAACGAATGTCTCGCCAACTCTGGCCCAGTTGCCCTCAGGGGCTCTCACGACGCGGTATACGCCGTAGCCGATTTTTGACGAGAACGAGATTGCGCGGTTGCCTGGTAGGGTCCATGGCGTCGTTGTCCAAATGACGACATTTGCTCCGATGAGCGGATTCTTAGGCGGCATCTTCGGAGCCGGTGCACCGCGTTCGCTTACGGGGATCAGGTGCGGCGTATCCTGCACCGGAAACTTCACGAAAATCGTGTCGCTCTGATAGTCGAGATATTCGATCTCGGCTTCCGCCAGTGTCGTCTTTTCGGCGACGCTCCACATCACCGGCTTTGAGCCGATACAAAAGCCCGTTCATCGCAAACTTCATGATTTCGCTAGCGATGACCGCCTCGGACTCGAACGTCATCGTCGTGTAAGGATTTTTCCAATCGCCGATGACGCCGAGGCGCTTGAACTCCTCGCGCTGCACGTCGATCCACTTGGCCGCAAACTCGCGGCACTCGGCGCGGAATTCGTTGACCGGCACTTCGTCTTTGTTCTTGCCCTTGGCGCGATAGGCTTCCTCGATCTTCCATTCAATCGGCAGGCCGTGGCAATCCCAGCCCGGCACGTAGTTGGAATCTTTGCCCAGCATCGACTGCGATTTGACGACGAGGTCTTTCAGAATTTTGTTGAGCGCGTGCCCGATGTGGATGTTGCCGTTGGCGTAGGGCGGGCCGTCGTGTAGCACGAATTTCGGCCGACCCTTGGCTTCCTCGCGCAGCTTTTCGTAAAGCCCCATCTCGTCCCATCGCTTCAAAAGTTTGGGTTCAAGTTCGGGCAGGCCAGCACGCATTGGGAAATCGGTCTGCGGCAAAAAC
>JANNXL010000241.1:0-2842 GCA_031409575.1 Hyphomicrobium sp. | reverse complement strand
ATTGGTCCCGGGACTGGTCGAAGGCTGCTGACATGGTTCGCGAATGCTCTGCGCTGGGCACAATTAGCTTCTGGCCTGAGGAGCGCACGACTGGTCCAAGCCATTCACAGCCTTATCCGATTCGCTGCGATGTCCGGCGCTCGGCGTGCCCAGCCGCGGCCCGAGGCTTGGGATAAAATGCCGCTAATTCAGCATTTTCTGGCCAAACGCGAGCAGCCCTGCCACATCGGGCAGCCATCCGGTCAGAGCATAAGCCGCGCCGCCGACAATGCTAGCTCCGATCACCAGCGTGGCAATCCAGCCGAGCACATTGCGCATCCTGCGGCGGCGCTTATCGCGGCGGGCCTTCGCGACCCACAGCATGGAGGCAGCGGCTCCGGTATCGTCTGGTTGGGAGCCGGTGTCACCGGCGATGGTGTTGTGCCACTCAAAACCGGCTTCATAATTACGGCTAGCGGCGGCTTCCAAGGCTCTAGCAAGAGAACGATGCGCCTCGTCGGAAGGGTCGTACCCGGGTTCCTTGGGATCACGGCGGTTTTGATCGATAGGGGCGGGGCGATGTGAAGGCTTTTGAGCCAAAATCTTTTCGAGTTCGGCGGCGAGTGCCCGTACGGCATCGTCAGGGCCACACACGCCGGCATCGAACTGCGGAATGGAAGGTGGGGTTAGTGCCTCGCCCGGCGCAGACGCGCGCGGGACACCTGAGGAATTGAGGGACGGCATGGCGTTTTGGACACTCTGTTACAGTTCTGCCCTGGATGCGAAACGGCCCCGCCATCATCCAAAGCCCCACACGCGATCCGATTGCGCCCTCACAATCCGGTCACGGATCAAAATTAGCAGGTTCATTGGGTCTGACAAGGTGCCGCGAGAAGAAACTGATAATTTATTAGGCGACGGCGGCCAGCAGTGTGTAGATTTTGTGCGCTGCAATACTCAACCGAAAGGATCACAACATGCTGCTTTTGGTTTTGGGTCTCCTCGCGTTTTTCGCGGTTCATATCATCCCAACATCGGCTGCGATGCGCGATGGCTTCGTCGTGCGCATGGGCGCTGGCACCTACAAGCTCGCGTTCTCGGCGCTGTCGCTGATCGGATTGGTGCTGATCGTGCTCGGCTACCACAAGCTGCAACTCAATCCGGGCAAGAACGTCGTGCTGTGGGATCCACCCACATGGACCAAGCACATCGCGTTTGCCTTGATGCTACCGGCGATGATTTTTCTCGTCGCCTCCAACGTGCCGTCGCGCATCCGAACCGCCGTGAAGCATCCGATGCTGCTCGCAATCAAGATATGGGCGCTGGCGCATCTCATCGCGAACGGCGACCTCGCGTCGCTCGTGCTGTTTGGCAGTTTCCTCGCCTACGCCGTTTATGACCGCATCTCTTTGAAGCACCGTAACACGCTGGGCCCGCTCGGAGCGAAAACCGGCGGACCGATGAACGACTTATTCGTGGTCGCTGCGGGCGTCGCGTTCTATACTTTCTTTCTGTTCTGGGGCCACGGCGCACTCATTGGTGTGTCGCTCATTGGGTAGAAGCGGCCGACCAGCCGCCTTTCGTCTTCATTCGGGCTCTCTCTAGACGTGGCCGCACATTGCACCAAATGGAGCAAAGTTCATGCTCATCGGGAAGTGTGCTTGTGCCCCAGTCTATGTTGGACCATCGGCGCACGGTGAGACATGGTAACTCCAGTCGCGCCACGCTTCACGCCTCGTATATTTTCCACTTCTACTTTAACAGCCGCCCTTCGATCTGCAGGATGCAGCTTTCGATGTTGTGGGTCACCTGCTCCAAATTGCGCAGATCACGTTCGATGGTGGCCAGATCAGCCCCATGGGGATCGCTGGTCAACACACGCGACAGTCGCGTTGCCATACCCGTGAGGCCGCCCTTTCTAATCTTCTTCGACTGCGATGCTTCTTTCTTATCCATAGCGGTCCGCGCATCGCGCTGCTGGCGCAGAAGCCGCTTCTTCAAAAGCCCAAGCTCCTTCTTGCGGTGGCGGAGTTCCTTGATTGCCTCCTTGGCCTCAACGGGCGTGTTGACCTGCACCATCACCTCGGTGCCTTCGATCTTGGCGTAATGCAGTGGGCGCAATTGCATGGGCAGTCCGGGCTTATTGGGGCTGGATGAGAGGAAGCTGAAAAGGCTCTACACTAAGAGAGACGTTACGTCAGCAGGGCGTCTGGCGCAGTCGCAACAACTCGTCTAAGGAAACAGTCGGTTTTTTGCCAGACGAAAAAAGAGACATTCTTTGATGCCATCGCCCCCCGCCACTTTTAAGATCGCCGTCATCCCGGTGACGCCGTTTCAGCAGAATTGCTCGCTCATTTGGGATGAGGCCACCAAAGTGGGCGCGGTCGTCGATCCAGGTGGCGACCTCGACGACATCCAGGGCGCGATCGCCAAGCTCGGCGTCACAATCGAGAAAATTCTGCTCACGCACGGTCACATCGATCATGCTGGCGGGGCCGAGGACTTACGCGGGCGGCTCAAGGTCAATATCGAAGGCCCGCATCGCGCCGACAAGATGCTGCTCGACAACCTCGATAAGCAAGGCCAAGCTTACAGCATTCCAGCTAAGAACGTGGCGCCCGACCGCTGGCTCAATGAGGGGGATACGGTCACGGTTGGCGGTCACGTGTTTGAGATCTTGCATTGTCCCGGCCATTCCCCGGGGTCGGTTGTCATGGTCAACCGCGCGCAGAAGTTCATGTTCGCCGGCGACGTGATTTTTCAAGGCTCCATCGGCCGCACCGATTTTCCCTATGGCGACCATGACGCACTGATCACCGCCATCAAGACCAAGCTGTTTCCACTCGGCGACGACATGCAGTTT
>JANNXL010000240.1:0-1746 GCA_031409575.1 Hyphomicrobium sp. | reverse complement strand
TTTCGCTGCGACCACCAATTCGATCACTCAGCACCTGAGTTAGTTGAATGATGGGTCCTCGGGACAAGCCCGAGGATGACACCGTGAGTGAAGGCACACCAGTTTTTCGCCGTTCATCACCGGGACAAAAAGAGGCGCCCCAAAGATGACAACTCCGACCGGCCTTGATCTTTCTGAACTTGAGAAATTAAAGACCGAATTGATCGCCAAAATTCAGGCCGCCCATGATTTGGAGCGGCTAGAAAGTGTGCGTATTGAAGCGCTAGGCAAAAAAGGTAAAATTGCCGAGCAAATGGCTCGGTTGCTGACAATTCCAGTTGAGTCTCGCAAAGCTTTTGGCTCTGCGAACAATGAAGTAAAGAGCGTCGTCAGCGACGCGCTCGATGCGCGCAAAGCGGAACTCGATAGCGCCGCGTTGTCTGAGCGTCTCGCTACCGAACGCACCGACGTGACGCTGCCTGTGCGCCCCGGCCCAGAAGCCCTTGGCCGTATCCATCCCGTGTCTCAAGTGTTTGACGAGTGCGTCGAAATATTCGCCGACATGGGGTTCTCGGTTGCCGAGGGCCCGGATATCGAAACCGACGAGATGAATTTCGACAAGCTGAATATTCCAGCCGAGCATCCCGCCCGCCAAGACCACGACACGTTCTATTTCAATCCCGGTGCCGACGGCTCGCGGCTGTTACTGCGGACGCATACGTCGCCCGTGCAGATCCGCACGATGGTCAATCAAAAGCCGCCGATCCGCATCATCGCGCCTGGCCGCGTTTACCGCTGTGACAGCGACCAGACCCACACGCCGATGTTCCACCAGATCGAAGGCCTCGTCATCGACGAGACCACGCACATGGGGCATCTGAAGTGGGTGCTGGAAGAATTCTGCAAGGCGTTCTTCGAAGTCGACGCAGTAAAAATGCGGTTCCGCGCCTCGCATTTCCCGTTCACCGAACCGTCGATGGAAGTCGATATCGATGCGGCAGCGATAGGCAAGCCGGGGCGCTGGCTTGAAATTCTCGGCTGCGGCATGGTGCATCCCAACGTGCTGCGCAACTGCGGCATCGATCCGGAAAAATATCAGGGCTTTGCCTTCGGCATGGGCCTCGATCGCATCACCATGCTGAAATACGGCCTGCCCGATCTGCGCGCATTCTTTGCCGGCGATCTGCGCTGGCTGCGCCACTACGGTTTCTCGGTTCTCGACGTTCCTACGCTGGGTGGCGGGTTGTCGAGTTAGATTGACGTTGGCCATTGCCTACTGTTGTCGAGGGGTCTTCGCTCTATCCCCCTCCCTCGCGGGGAGGGGTTTGGGGTGGGGAGAGGAAGCGGGCGGAATGACTAGGGTTTGGCACGATGGCCAATCAGTTTGCACGCTATCTCCGCAAAAACGAGACCTTCGCAGAACAGCAGCTATGGAAAGAACTTCGCAACCTCAGGGCACAAGGTTATCACTTCCGACGTCAGGCTCCGCTTGATGACTTCATCGTTGATTTTGCGTGCCTACGTCACCGAGTAATCATCGAGGCTGACGGCATTCAGCACGCCACGGTTGAAGGACGGATCAAAGACGCCGCACGCGACGCACATCTACATTGGCAGGGCTTCACGGTTCTAAGATTCGGCAATGGTGACGTTTCGGAGAATATCGAAGGTGTGATAGCGGAGGTTCTGGCGGTATTGGGAGCAGTCGCATGGCAGGAGTGAAACACTTGGCTACGGTTGTCCGGCTTCTCCCCACCCCTAACCCCT
>JANNXL010000239.1:0-12539 GCA_031409575.1 Hyphomicrobium sp. | reverse complement strand
GATCTGATGGGTGCGGCCGGTCTCGAGGTTCAACTCGACGAGGGAAGCCACGGCAGGCGCAGCCCGGCCTGAGAAACTGCGCACGACTGTGTAGTGCGTGACCGCGTGACGGCCTTGGCCTTCCCCGGTGATCGAAATTTTGGTGCGGTTGTGGGACGAGCGTGCGAGCGGCGCGTCGATGCGGCCTGATGCGCGCAGCGGCACGCCCCACACCAGTGCGCTATAGGTGCGCTGCAGCAGTCCATCTGCCCCATGCGAGGCAAACTGTTGCGACAGGCCCTGGTGGGCCGCATCGGTTTTAGCGACGACGAGCAGACCCGACGTATCTTTGTCAAGCCGATGCACGATGCCCGGCCGTCTCACGCCCCCAATTCCCGAAAGCGACGCACCGCAGTGTGCAATGAGCGCATTGACCAACGTGCCTGAGCCATGACCTGCCGACGGATGCACGACGAGACCCGGCGGCTTGTCGACAACGATCAAGTGTGCGTCCTCAAATACGATCGAAAGCGGGAGGTTCTCCCCAGCGGGTTCGGCGTCGACCGGCGGCGGCACGTGCACTTTAACCTCGTCGCCGGGCTTTAGCTTCCGGCTGGCATCCCAAACAGCATCTGACGCAATTTGCACATGACCATCGCGGATCAGCGCTTGCGCACGCGATCGCGTCAGCCCGGCCACGTGCGAGGCCACCCATTTGTCCAGCCGTTCGCCCGCCTCACCGTCTGCAACGGTCCGGCTCACCAAGGCGGCATTTTCGGCTGGGGATTGTTGGGTCATGGAGAGCAGGTCGGTCCCGAGGATCGGCGAAGGTATTGGCGACCTTAACCGCCCGGCGCGGCAGGCTTCTCGGTGCCTGTCAGGCGCTCCAGCAAGCCTGGCCGCCGTCGCGCTGGCGACGCGGCATGTGCCATTTTTGGCGCCTGTTCGCTGCTGCTCGCAAGCCCATTGTCCTGCCCGCCGGCTGGCTGCGGCGCAGCGCCACCTAGTGCACGAAGGAAATTCGAGGCGACGCGGTCGCTTTCGGAGACCGGCATTGCGTCTTCTGACGCTGTTGGCGGTGCGGCCGGCGTTTGCGTGATTGGCCGCGGCGCGCCAATTCGTGCGGCGAGAGACTGTGTCGAAGGTGCTTCGTAGGCTTCGCGGCGGCCGGGGCCAGAGGCCGGCATGGTGCCGGCACCCAGGCGACGCATTTCGTCCATATACTGTGACGCCTGGCGGGCCAGCTTTTCGTTGGCCGCTGCGATCTCGGCACGCAGGCTCTGAATGGTGGCGTTATGCTGATCGGCCTGTGCTTGCAGCGAACTCAACCGCGCCTTCATGGCGATCTTGCTATCGGCCACGGCGCGGCCATCGGCGTCTTCTGCTTCGTAAGACCGCAATGCTGCTTTGAGACGGGCGATCTCGGCCTGCTGATCTTGAGTAATCGATTTCTGCGCGCGAAGATCTTGCTCGGACTGTGACGAGCCCACCTGGCCGGCCTGCGCGGTTGAGCGCGCCGCCTTCAATGCGCGTTCGGCTTCAGACAGGCTGTCACGCAAGCGGGACACTTCCTGGTCGGCTGCGCCGGTGAGAACCGGAGCACCAAGCGCACTGCTTCCCGGTATGGCATCGGCGCGCACGCCTGAACTGACCATGACGCCTTGCAGGCGGCTGATCAGCGCTGATTGATCTCGGGTTTTTGCCCGCAACGCTTCGATCTCGGCCCTCAGCGCCACTTCGCTGTCAAAACGCGCATCACCCCCCAGCGGTTCTCGATTGCGGGCAGCACGCGTGGTTATCGTGGCATTCAGGCGATGAACCTCGTCGCGCTGCTGCGTATTGATCTGTGTCGCCTCTTCCAGTGCCTGACTGTAACGGCCGGACGACTGCGTGAGCGACGCAATTTCCTGATCGCGCTGGAACAGCTGCTTCTTGGCTTGATTGAGCCGGGCTTCTACGCGCGGCAGCCGGTCCGTTATGGTCTGCTCGAGCACGCGCCTCGCATTCTCGTGCTCCTCCAGGGCGGTGCGCATGGCAGCGGATTGGCTTTCGAGAGAACTAATGGCGGCATCGCGGCGGTTGATCTCGACCATCTGCCGGGCGGCTGCAAGGCCCGACTCTTCGGCTTTTGACTCAAGCTTGTGGATCGCAATGGCGTGTTCTGCCCGTAGGCGGTCTTTGTCGGCGCGGATTTCTGCTTCGGTGAGAGGCATCGAGCGCCGCAGCGCATCGGTCGCCAGCCGCGCCGTGCGCCGGCGGTAGAATGGGGCGAACAAGAACACAGCGAACCCTGCCAGGAAGACACCCAGCACAATCAGCATGGCCGATTGAATCGTGATCAATCGCGCGTCCCCTGTGGCGGGACATTGCCCGCCTTTACTAGCTCAAATCAACACACGTCCCGAACCGGTTGCCCGAATTGGCACCGGAACAATCCGCGCTGGTGGCCCAGCTTACAACGGATTCCACGTCGGTTGCCGGGTGTATTTCAAGTAGCCCACATTTGCCCCAAGCCGCAAACCCACGCCACTGCGAATCACAGCCATTGTGACATCATTATATTTCTGGAACTGCACGCTGACGCCGCCGACGATGTATGCCGCGCCCTGCACACCGCCAAATCTCTCATATATCTCAGCGGGATCGCGCATGTTGTAGACCAGCACCATGGTTTTAGAGCCATCACCGCCTGCATCATAGCCAACCGAGGGTCCCTGCCAGAAGACACGGTGTTCGCCCGCATCTTTGGTGTATAGCGTGCCTTCGCCATAGCGCAGCCCGACAATAAATGCCCCGCCCGCATCTTCACCCAGAATGTAGCCGTTTGGGCGGCCCTGGCTTTTGAAAATCGATTCGACTGCGCTTGCGATTCCGCCGCTAACCGAGCCGAAGAACCGGTGTCCGGCTCCGATGACTTCGTCTTTCTCAAACCCTTCAGTGCGCCGTGGATCATCTGACGGCGAGCCGCCACGCTGAGCATCGTCATAGGTTTGTGGCGGCGGAGAATAGGGCTCTCCATAGCCGCTCTCGCCGCCTCTAGGAGCAGGCTCACTGAAACTGTCATTGCGCGCACCCTGCTGGCGCTCGCCGCCGCCATCGTCTGGCCGGTAGCCGTCATCGCGCGAGGACGACGCAGCGCCTTGGCTGCCGGAATCATATTCGTCAGCCGGTGCGCGATAGGCATCGCTCGCCCCGGCATTCATGCGCGGGGAATAATTTTGCGGTTGAGCGGATTTTGAGGTCCACGGCAACTGCTCTTGTGCACGCGCTTGTGAACCGGAGCCGGGCACACCGGTCGCGATGCTGACCGCGATGGCCAAAGCCAATGACGAAAGCGTTAAAAAACGAGCCATGATATCTTCCAAGTCCCAAAGCCGCGGCGGACGAATCACTGCGCGCGGGTTGCCTGATCATTGTCAAAAGCATTGAGCGAAAGTATTACCAAAGTGTGGCCAGGATCCGTTTTCCGCGTCCTTTCAATGCGGCCGAAACGAGGCCTGGCGCGGTAGATGGCGTCTTAAGCGCCCGCGGGAATCCTGCCCCAGGCAACAAAGTGCGGGTTGAGGTATTTGTCCGCGGCCTTCCCGTACAGGAACGGCGCGCCGTCGATCTTCAGCACGGTGCCACCGGCCGCATTGAGAATCGCGTGGCCTGCCGCCGTATCCCACTCGCAGGTAGGCCCGATGCGCGGATACAGATCGGCCTCACCGCGCGCGATCAGACAAAATTTGAGCGATGAGCCCGCGGCGCGAACTTCTGTGATGGGTAGTGACTTGAGAAAAGTATCCGTTGCCGCACTGCGGTGCGACCGGCTTTCAAGGGCCACCAGCGCGTCCCGTTGCGGCGCGCGCGTGCGCAGCCGCGACGGCTGGAACGCGCCTAACGATGTTTCAGTGCTTGATGGTGCAATGCGCACCTCAATCGCCTCGCCGTCCGCGATGGTCACGTACAACTGATCCATGGCAGGAGCATAGACGAGTCCGTAAACCGGCCGCCCCTCGTCCACCAACCCGATGTTGATCGTGAAGTCGCCATTCTTTTTGATGAACTCTTTTGTGCCGTCGAGCGGATCAACGAGGAAGAAACTCCGGCCGGTTTTAGGAATAAATCCGGCTGCTGAACTCTCCTCGGCAACGACAGGAATGGAGGGAGCCGCAAGCGCTAACGCCTTGAGCAGAACCGCTTCCGCTTCTTGATCGGCCACGGTCACAGGCGAGGCATCAGCCTTCGTATGCACATCGAGCGCTGAGCCGTAGTACGCCATCTCAATGCGCCCAGCCTCCAGGACTGCTGGCAAAAGGGCGTCTGTCAGAGCGGCAAAACTCGATGGGTGCATCGGTGGGATCTCGACTGAAGGGAGGCGCGGCACCGGGAGATACGCAGCACAAGGGCGAAACGCGTTTCGTTGCTGGGATGTCTCAACTGTAAACGAAAAGCTAACGCTTGGTGCCGTACCGTCGCGCCGGGCTTGGCCAAATCAGCAAAGCGCGTGTATCAGAACATGACCAAATCAAGCAAGCGGCCCCGTCTGCTCGCGTCGATGGACCCCGCCTGCTGTTCGCAGGCCTCCATCAGAGCCGCCGCATTATAATGCCGCCCGTGCTGACTTCAGCATGCTGCGAGCCACAAGGGGCACGAAAATGACGATGACCGCCACGCTGAGCCAACGCACTGAGCCCAGCGATCTCGAAATCGCGGCCTTGATTTCGAGCAAAATCGTACACGACGTGATTGGCCCCGTGGGTGCCATTTATAATGGCATTGAGATCCTCGACGAGGACGACGACGCCGAAGCCAAAACCTACGCCATGAAGGTCATCCGGGACGTGACGGAGCAGGCCTCGGCACGGCTTCAGTTCGCACGGTTTGCTTTCGGAGCTGCTGGATCTGCTGGCGCACAGATCGATTTGCGCACAGCCGAGCAGATTTCAAAGGGCTTCGTTGGCCAAGCCAAGCACAAACTCGATTGGAAAATCGCACCTGGTTATATGGGCAAGGACAAGGTCAAGCTGCTGTTGAACCTGGTCGCCAGTTCCATCACGGCATTGCCGCGCGGCGGCGATATTGAGGTTCAGATGACCGGATCGTTCGAAATGCCGGTCTTCCTCATCCGCTGCAAAGGCACAGGCGCGCGTGCGCCACAGCATCTCGCCGAATTTATCTCTGGCGAAAACACGCCGCCTCTCGATGCTATGACCATTCAAGCCTATTACACGTGGCGCCTGGCCAGCTTGGCCGGAATGCGCATCTCGATTGCCAAAGACGGCAGCGATATTGTTCTGGCAGCGACGCAGGCTTAAGCGCTTTCAGCCGTTTTTATACTCGTCTTGAGAACTTCGTGAAGGGCGCGCGATCACGTCATTTTCAAGCGTGCGGCAACGCCGTGTTAACCTCTTTGCGCCAGGCTGCTTAGACAAACATCTATATTTTATCTTGACCGAGGGTGAGGGCAAGTTTCGTGAAGCGCTGCCTTATCGTTGACGATTCAGAAATCGTGCGCAAGGTTGCGCGCGTCATCATTGAAAGCCTAAAATTCGACGTCAGCGAAGCTGCGACCGCGCAAGAAGCGCTCGACGCTTGTAAGCCCGAAATGCCCGACGTTATCTTTCTTGATTGGCATCTGCCTGGCACGAACTCGATTGAGTTGATCAAAAAGCTCCGCCAACTCGGCATTTTCAAGCGGCCTTACATTATTTATTGCATGACGGAACAAGATGAGCAGATTCTTGCGCGTGCAACCACTGCCGGTATCGACGATTCGATAGCCAAACCTTTTGACCGGGCAACGCTCACGTCTAAGTTTGCCGGCTTCAAGCTGGCTGCGGCGTAATTTCAGAACCACAGACCCTGACGCGGCGCAATGGTTACGCTACTGGCGAGAACGTGCGACCCTTGCTAAGCCCACACTTGATTTTAGGCGTTCTCTCTCGAAAACAGCCTGCACTACGGGCTACGGGCACGCCGGCACCTCCGATTGGGTTTACCAGTGCTGCGCGTCGCACATCTCAAAGCTGGGCCCTTGCCGCCACTGACGTTCCAGGTGGCGCCGGGATCGAGCCTCGCTGTAGAGGGACCGTCGGGTTCCGGTAAGACGTGCCTGCTGCGCGCCATTGCCGACCTCGACCCGGCGCCGGGACAGGTCTTTCTCGACGGCGCCGAACGCAACGAAGTGCCGGCGCAAGTATGGCGCAAGGCCGTGCGCTACTGCGCCGCCGAACCGGCATGGTGGACGGACACGCCACGCCCTGCCTTTAACTTAGATAATTCTCAAACCAGCCGCGACGCCGGCGTGCGGTTGCTGCGTTTGCTGGCGCGGCTTGCGCTTTCCGACAATCATCTCGATCGCAGCGTTGCTGTGCTTTCAACTGGTGAACGTCAGCGGCTCGCCTTGGCGCGTGCCTTGCTCGACGAACCACGCGTGATTCTGCTCGATGAGCCAACCGCCGCCCTCGATAGCGCAAACGCAGCCCTCGTCGAAGAGCTGTTGAAATATCTCCTTTTGAGCGGCTGTTGCCTTTTGCTTGCCAGCCACGACCAAGGGCTCATCGGCCGGATGTGCGACGCGCGCTTGCAACTTGCAAAGATGCCTGAGGCTGAAAAACTATCGAGGTTCGCCGCATCATGACCTATATGCCGTTGAGCCTCACGGATCTGGCCCTCTCATCCTTTCTTCTGTTGGCCAGCGGTGCGCTGTCGATAGCCCTGCGGCTCGGCCTCGAAAAGAGCATCGGCGTCGCTGCGATCCGGATGCTCTTGCAGCTCGCCATCGTTGCCTTAATGTTGAAGTTTATTTTCGAAGTCAACTCGCCACTTTGGACAGTGTTTTTTGCCGCCATCATGTTCGCTGGCGCTGTCTATGAAACCGTCTCACGTCAGACGCACCGTTTTCCCGGCTGGCAAACTTACATCCTGGGAGCCGGGCCGCAGTTTGCCGTTGGTTTATTGGCAACTTTGTTGGCAACGGCTGCCGTGATCGGCGGCGATCCTTGGTATGCGCCGCGCTTTGTGCTGCCGCTCTTAGGGATGGTGCTCGGCAATACGATGTCAGGCGTCAGTCTGGTGATAGAAACGATGACCGGCAGCGCACTGCGCGAGCGCACAGCGATTGAGGCTCGCCTGGCGCTTGGTGCCAGCCGCTTCGAAGCACTGGCGGATGTTTTGCATCGCGGCCTGCGCACGGGCCTGATGCCGATTCTGTCGTCCATGGCTGCAACCGGAATCGTCGCATTGCCTGGCATGATGACCGGACAAATTCTGGCGGGTATCAATCCCGTCGACGCGGCCAAATACCAGGTGATGATTTTGCTTTTGATCTCAGGGGCCGTCGCACTTGCAGTGCTGGCGACTGGGCTGTCGGCCGTGCTGCTGCTGACTGACGACCGGCACAGGCTCCGCCTCGACAGGCTGCAATCGCCTTCTTCAAAATAGAGTGAGGCCGCAGCGGCCTTTAGGGAGTTGCAGGCAGCGGGGTGATTGGCTGAGCCACTGCTGCGGGCGTTGTGGCAGCGGCGGAAGCCGATGCGCCCGAAGCACCCTGCTGCTGCGCATCCAATGCTGCCTGAGCTGCCCGCTCGGCAGCGATTGCGGCACGTTCGGCAGCGGCGGCAGCCCGTTCAGCGGCAGCAGCGGCAGCCTGGCTTGGATCTTTTTCCGGCGTGGCCGCGGCAGACTGGCCCGTCACAGCAGTCGCTGTACTGGCTGCGGGAGCTTCAGCGGCAGGCGCGTTCACGGTGCCGGTTTCAACCGCAGCAGCGGCCTTAGCTGGTTTTGACTCGGATGGCTTGCTGTCGGAAGCCTTGGCATCGATGGCAGGCTTGTTTTCATCGGCAGGTTTTGCAGCCGGCTTTTCAGCTGTGGTTTTTGCAGCGGGCTTCACATCGTCGCCGGTTGTGGCTTTAGCTTCTTGCGCGGCGGCTGGCTTTCCGCCCGGCGCTTTTTCATCCCAGCACACCGTGGCAGACGCCGTGCACGTATGTTCGTCAAACACGATGAAGTTCAAAAAGAGTTCGCAGGTCACATCCTTCTTGGTCAACGTGTAGGTCTTGATGCCTTGCCCTGCGGCCCACTTGGCCACGTCCTTCTCCAGTAGCTCCTGAGCGTCCTTTGTGGGACCATCCTTGCCATAGTCGTTGACTAGGAATCCCATCTTCTTGCATGCCGCACTGGCGGTTCCAGCAGCCAAAAGGACCGCCGTTGCGGTTGCAATGGTGAAAGTGAGGATTGAGGATCGTTGCATGATGGAAACTCCCAAGCGCTGCAATAACGCCCAGCGCACATGTGTTCGATATAGCGGTCTGATCAGCCGGTGCCCAGCGAAATTGTCGGACTTAACGCCCGTTGCTCACAGGGTAAAAGCACCGTTTTCGGATGAAATTTCTGGACCAAAACCGCGGCAAGTCTGTGTCGTGATGTGTGATCACGACAGCGGTTCACTTCAAACGATCCAAACTGCGGTCAATTCATGTACGGCGAGTCGCCGCCGCGTGCCGTTGTGCCGGAATCGAAGAAAAAGCCATGATCGAACGGGCCAGCATCCGTCTGCTTATCCAGCGAAGGATCGCGAAGGCTTGACGCGCCGCCGTACTTGGAGCGTGAATCGCCGTAAGTGTTGATTGAATCGGCTTGGTTGTAGGAGTAACCGCCGCGACGCTCGGTGTAACCCTTGACCTTGGCGCCCTTCGAACTGCCGCCCATCAATTGAACATCAGAGCCTGAAAGCGGCTTTGCGGCTGGAACAAACGGCCCAGCCCAGGCCGACCCGCCAGCCAGGGAAGCTGCAAAAACAGTAGCAATTACCAAGGTTTTCATCGAAGCCGCCATGTCACCCTCAGCCTTTTCAACTCAATCAAGTGCTTATACTGCCGCTAACCCTACAGGACAAAGCCAGTCTATCGATTAACAATCGCTGCAAGGGTCGCTTTTTCGCACTGCAATGTGCTCCCGGGAGCACGGCACGGCCGCGCAAGACTGACGTAAATACATGATGCCTGACGAAAAGCGTGCACGCGACTCCGGAAGTCAGTAAGGGACCGGATACGCCCCGGTCTCAAAAGCGATTCGACTTCAAGACCGCTTTGCGTCTTGAACCGGCCCGCACCGCGATGGCGGCATGGAGGACGACATGGAATCGCTAATACCCCTTTTGATTCAGTTGGCCAGTGGCGCCGCTGGCGGCAACGTGGCTGGCACTTTGCTGAAAAACCTGAGCCTTGGAACGCTGGGTAACTCACTTGCCGGAATTGTGGGCGGCGGCTTGGGCGGCCAGCTACTTGGACCGTTGCTCGGCGCAGCAGTAGCAGGTGGTGGAATGGATATTGGTTCGATCATCGGACAGGTTGCCAGCGGTGGCGTTGGCGGCGGCGTGCTGATGGCCGTGATCGGCCTCCTAAAGAATATGTTCGCGAAGTAATATCGCGGCACGCGGTATTGATCAACGATGTGCACCCTGGCCGGCAACGAATCTTACGCCGGCCAGGGTGATTTTGAGTTATTTGCAGGCCCGTTGTGTGGCCGTGCAATTGGTCACGACGACCATGCTGGCGTCGCACGACATCGACTGGGCGCCAGAAGATGCAAGTTCGCGTTTTGCGATCGAGTCTTTCAGCGCTTTGGCCGCCATGAACTGGGCAATTCCTTCGGTCACGCCTGTACCCAGGCCACTCACTTTCATGCACTCGGCCGACGCCGCTCCGGCGAACGGCAGCAGGGCGGCGGTGAAAATCATGCTTCTGATAAATGTGCGCATAGTGTCCTCCAAAGGTCCGGTTTGTGAATGAGCGCGCCGTAGGGTGTAACCAGCTTTTTAAGCGCCGCACGGACTAGGAGCGGGCGGCACCATGGCTTGCCACACTCAGGTGACACTTCGTTCTCGCTTGAGCCACCCCAGACTGGCGCGAGCTCCCTGCCCTTGCCCTAGCGTCTGTTCTAGAAATGGCAAGAGCGCTTCAAGCGTATCAAGAAGCGTAAACGGCGGGTTTGAAATGACAAGTCCCGACCCGAGCAAGCCGGACGTTTCTTGCGCCTCGCGTACCCGCAACACCACAGAAAGCAGCTTACTCAACTCGACGCCCTGCACATCGGCCTCGAAGGCCTGCACTGCGTGCTCGTCTTTAATCGGATACCAGAGCACAACCGTGCCTGTGGCAAAGCGTTTGTGGGCGTCTCGCAGAGCCTGCGCGAGACGGGAAAATTCACCGGGCTGTTCAAATGGCGGATCGATGAGGGTCACGCCGCGGCGCTCTGTGGGCGGCAGCAGGGCCCTTACAGCGTCCCAGCCATCGAGCGAGAGTACCTTTGTTTGCGGGTCGCCGGCAAACAACGATGACAATTTCGCGCTATCTTCAGGGTGCAACTCGTTGACCACTAGCCGGTCATTGGCTCGAAGCATACTGCGCGCAATTTGCGGGCTTCCCGGGTAGCGGCGAACTGTATCGCGACCGTCGTTCTCGCGCCGCACGGCCTGAAGATAGGGCGCCAGGAGTTCTGCAATGTCAGGCGGAGGCGCAGACTCTATGAGACTGCCTATGCCCTGCCGCCATTCGCCAGTTTTCTGCGCTTCCGCCGATGACAGATCGTAGCTGCCGGTTCCGGCGTGAGTATCGATCACGCGGAACGGTGCTGGCTTGAGCTTCAAATGCTCGACGATCAGCGTCAACACGATGTGCTTCAGCACATCGGCAAAGTTGCCCGCATGATAGATGTGCCGGTAATTCATGAAGACTGGCCAGTGCCTTTACTGCCTTGTCGCACGGCTGCCCGGTCCCCGAGGAGCAGCCGGCGTGCGCATACTGTACCTCAGGCTTTTTTTTCCCAGCGGCCCTCGGGTGTTTGGCGCCAGTAGGTGCAGGTGTGTCCGGCTGCTTTCACGGCTTGCCATTGCACACGTGCGTTCGCTGTTGCCTCGTCGTCGTTTCCGTCGAACATGTAAATTGCACGCACCAGGCCCGATAAATCCGGTGTCGTGGCACCATCGACGAAAAAGCGAACCTTTGCGGAGTTGGGGGCGTCATCAGCGAGGGTGAGGTAAACTGGCTGCTCTGCTTCAAAACCATCCTTCGAAGTACCATGTGCCAGAAAGCTGTCATCGGAGTACGTCCACAGCGCCAGATCCAAAGCTTCTAGACGCTCTTGACTGCCGGTTTGCACCACCGCACGCCAGCCGCGCTGCAATGTTTTTTCGAGCAAGCTCGGCAATACCTTTTCGAGAGGCTGGCGCTCGAGATGATAAAACAAAACTTCAGTTGCGTTCGTGCCTATGCCGCTTTGTGACATCGCGCCGTATCTCTTGCTCAGACGTCATGAGTGATGGCCGAGACATGCGAAAAATGCCTCTTGTGTGAAGCAGCCGCTTTCCCTATGTGTTGCGTCCGGTGTGGCCTCGGCAACGAGTGCTGCCTGTGTGGGCGGTGAGGTTTGCAGCATCTTCGGGTTCGCTGCTTATCTCCCGCCCACTGTGATTCTCAAGCCAGTGCTTCTTGCGTGAAGCCTTAACGTCTTAACGTCTTAACGCTTCGCAGTCCGCTTGATCTCGCCGCTGTCAACCAGCGCATCGATGCAGCGAGGCGACAGCCGCCTGCCAACCTGACGCATGCACTGGCGGAGCGAGGCACTGCCCACAGCGTGTGACGGACAGAACTTGAAGTAGTCGTTCGAACAGGAATTCTTGACCCGGTCGCTCACTGCGCCTGCCGGGGCCGCACCCAGTGCGAACGCAGCAAGTGCGAGGCCGGTGGCTATCGTTGCCGTTCGAAGTTTTCCAATTGCCATGTGTTGTGTCCTTGTCGCGTGTTTCACGGTGATCCCCGGGCGCAAAACATGCTGTGAGGATAGCCATTCGATGGCCAACGCGCCAGTGCGGAGTGGGCCGATCGCCGCAGCTGTCCACACAAGTCAACCAAACGCGTCAGCTTTTTTTGTTCTTTGCGAAAGGGTTGTCGCTCTTGCGCAAATTGAATCGGATGGGCACGCCCGGCAGATCAAAAGCCTGCCGCAGCGAGTTCGTCAGGTACTTTACGTATGATTTCGGCAGATCTTCGGGCTTTGAACAGAATGCCACGAACGTCGGCGGACGTGTCGACATCTGGGTCATATAGCGCAATTTGATACGGCGGCCCGATGCGGCGGGTGGCGCATGCCGGGCAAGGGCTTCCTGCAGCCACCGATTGAGATCGGGAGTCGAGACGCGGCGATTCCATGTGTCGGATGCCTTGAAGATCGCGCGCATGAGCTGATCAAGACCGCGTTCGCCTAGGGCCGACAACGTCACCACTGGAACGCCCTGCACCTGCGTCAGCGACGTATCGACGAGCTGGCGGATTTCTTTCATCAGCTTGGGCTTTTCGTCGATCAAGTCCCACTTGTTGACTGCGACCACAAGGCCGCGGCCTTCCTCGGTCACGAGACTGCCGATCGTCAGGTCTTGGTGTTCAAGGGGGTGCTCGGCATCGACGAGAAGCACCACGACTTCTGCAAACCGGATGGCCCGCACAGCATCCGATGCCGAGAGTTTCTCAGCCAGATCATTGATTTTGGCTTTGCGCCGCAGGCCGGCCGTATCGAAC